>JAJRWJ010000348.1 GCA_024276805.1 Gammaproteobacteria bacterium | reverse complement strand
GGTGACGACTTCCCGTAGCTATCAGTGGAGCGAAGATGTCTGGCATCTGAGGCAAGGCTATGGTCTGGTGGAAGATTTGCAGCATCATGTCGTTGCCTACGATTTTGGCGTGAAGCGCAACATTCTCAGGTTGCTGGCCAACCGGGGCTGCCGGATCACCGTGGTACCGGCGACGACGCCGGCCAGTGAGGCGCTGGCCCTGAATCCCGATGGCGTGTTTCTGTCCAACGGACCGGGAGACCCGGAACCCTGTAGCTACGCGATCGAGGCCATTGAAACCATTCTGGAGAAAAAAATTCCGGTCTTTGGTATTTGTCTGGGACATCAGCTGTTGGCTCTGGCCAGCGGTGCGAAGACCATAAAAATGAAATTCGGTCATCATGGCGCCAATCACCCGGTACAGGAACAGGCCACCGGTCGCGTGATGATCAGCAGCCAGAACCATGGTTTTGCGGTGGATGCCGGCACTCTGCCGGATAATTTGCGGGCAACTTATTTTTCCCTGTTCGATGGCAGCCTGCAGGGCATCGAACGCACCGATTGTCCGGCGATGGGCTTTCAGGGGCATCCCGAGGCGAGCCCGGGACCACATGATGTACAGTGTCTGTTCGACCGTTTCATTGAGCAAATGCAGACAGCCCGTTATCCCGCCGAATAATACCGAAAGATGCCAAAAAGAACCGATATAAAATCTATTTTGTTACTGGGCGCCGGTCCGATCGTCATTGGTCAGGCTTGTGAGTTTGATTACTCTGGTACACAGGCCTGCAAGGCGCTGCGCGAGGAAGGCTACCGGGTCATTCTGGTCAATTCCAATCCGGCGACCATCATGACCGATCCGGATTCGGCCGATGCCATCTATATCGAACCGATAGACTGGCAGATCGTCGAGAAAATTATCGAAAAGGAACGTCCCGATGCGCTGCTACCCACCATGGGTGGACAAACGGCGCTGAATTGTGCGCTGGATCTGGACCGCCACGGCATCCTGGAGAAATTTCAGGTGACCATGATCGGCGCGTCGAAGGAAGCGATAGACAAGGCCGAAGACCGGGAGCTGTTTCGCCTGGCGATGCTGAAAATTGGTCTCGAGGTGCCCCACTCCAAAGTTGCCCATACCATTGAGGAGGCGCATGCTGCTCAGGAACTGGTCGGTTTTCCGGTGATCATCCGGCCGTCCTTCACGATGGGCGGCAGTGGTGGGGGCATCGCTTATAACCGTGAAGAGTTCGAGGAAATCTGTCAGCGTGGCCTGGATCTCTCGCCAACCAGCGAGCTGTTGATCGAAGAGTCGGTGCTGGGCTGGAAAGAATTTGAAATGGAAGTGGTGCGGGACAGTAAGGACAATTGCATCATTGTCTGTTGCATAGAAAATTTTGATCCCATGGGTGTGCATACCGGCGATTCCATTACCGTTGCACCGGCCCAGACTCTGACCGACAAGGAATATCAGATATTGCGTAATGTCTCCCTGGCGGTGCTACGGGAAATTGGCGTCGATACCGGCGGTTCCAATGTACAGGTGGCGATCAATCCCGACGATGGCCGGCTGGTGGTAATCGAAATGAACCCCCGTGTTTCCCGTTCCTCGGCGCTGGCTTCCAAGGCGACCGGTTTTCCGATCGCCAAAGTGGCCGCCAAACTGGCCGTCGGCTATACCCTGGATGAGTTGCAGAACGAGATCACCGGCGGCGCGACACCGGCATCCTTTGAACCGACCATCGATTACGTGGTCACCAAAGTGCCGCGCTTCACTTTTGAAAAATTCCCCCAGGCGGACGACCGCCTGACCACGCAGATGAAGTCGGTTGGGGAGGTCATGGCCATCGGCCGGAGCTTTCAGGAGTCCCTGCAGAAAGCACTGCGCGGACTTGAAGTGGGTGTCAATGGTCTGGATGAAATCGTCGATCTGGACAAGGAAGACGCCGGGCAGTGTATACTGCGCGAACTGCGCCATCCCGGCCCGGAGCGGCTCTGGTATGTCGCAGATGCTTTCCGCTATGGCATGAGTCTGCAGGATGTTCATGAGGCCAGCAAGATCGACCCCTGGTTTCTGGCGCAGATTGAAGATCTGGTGTCGACCGAACAGTCCCTGAGCAATAAAATCCTGGCAACATTGACCGGCGACGAGCTGTTCAACCTGAAGCGCAAGGGCTTTTCCGATGCCCGGCTGGCGGCAGTACTCGATACCACGGAATCGGAAGTGCGCAATATGCGGCAAAAACATGCACTGCGTCCTGTCTACAAGCGCATCGATTCCTGCGCCGCCGAGTTTGCATCGGAAACCGCCTATCTGTACTCCACCTATGAACAGGAATGTGAAGCCCGACCCAGCGGGAAAAAGAAAATCATCATCCTCGGTGGTGGGCCAAACCGTATCGGCCAGGGTATAGAATTCGATTACTGTTGTGTGCATGCGGCGCTGGTACTGCGGGATGATGGTTATGAAACCATCATGATCAACTGTAATCCGGAAACGGTTTCGACGGATTTCGACACTTCGGACCGGCTGTACTTCGAACCCCTGACGCTGGAAGACGTTCTGGAAATCATCGCTCTGGAACAACCCTACGGCGTGATTGTCCAATATGGCGGGCAGACACCGTTGAAACTGGCCCGGGCACTGGAAGAGGCGGGTGCGCCAATTATCGGAACATCACCGGATTCCATCGATCTGGCGGAAGACCGGGAGCGTTTTCAGAAGCTGCTGCAGCGCCTGGATCTGCGTCAGCCGCCCAATGCCACGGCCCGCTCCACCGAGGAAGCGGTGCTTTCCGCCAGTGAACTGGGTTATCCGCTGGTGGTTCGACCCTCCTATGTGCTGGGTGGCCGGGCCATGGAAATCGTCTTCAATGAGGAAGGCCTGCGCCGCTATATGAAAGAGGCGGTCAGTGTTTCCAATTCCTCGCCGGTGTTGCTGGATCGTTTTCTCAACGATGCGGTGGAGATGGATGTGGATGCCATCTATGATGGAGAACGGTTGCTGATTGGCGGGTTGATGCAACATATCGAACAGGCCGGCGTGCACTCCGGTGATTCGGCCTGTTCCATACCGCCCTATGATCTGCCGCAAGATATTCAGGATCAATTGCGTGATCAGGTAGCCAGAATGGCGCAAGCACTGGGGGTCAAAGGTCTGATGAATACCCAGTTTGCCATACAGGGCAAGGATATTTATGTGCTCGAGGTCAACCCGCGCGCATCACGGACCGCGCCGTTCGTATCCAAGGCGACCGGCCTGCCGCTGGCAAAGATTGCGGCGCTCTGCATGGTCGGAAAAAGCCTTGCTGAACAGGGTGTCACGCGGGAATGCATACCGGATTATTTCTCGGTCAAGGAAGCGGTCTTCCCGTTTATCAAATTTCCCGGTGTCGATTCACTGCTGGGACCCGAGATGAAGTCCACCGGCGAAGTGATGGGCGTCGGCGAGACTTTTGCCGAGGCTTTCTCCAAGGCGCAGCGTGCCGCCGGTGTCGATTTGAGCGACACCGGCAAGGTCCTGATCAGCATCCGCGATGAAGACAAACCGAAGCTGTTGCCGATTGCGCAAATCTTGACCGCCAAGGGTTATGAAATCGTCGCTACCAAAGGAACCGCCAGGGTATTGGACGAGGCCTCGATTGCCTGTGCCGTGGTCTTGAAAGTCAACGAAGGCAGGCCGAATACCGTGGATATGATCAAAAACGATCAGTTTCAGTTGATCATCAATACCACGGAAGATAAAAAAGCGATTTCCGACTCCTTCACCATGCGGCGCGAAGCGCTGCAGCACCAGGTTGCCTATTATACGACCATGGCTGGTGCGATGGCTGCCTGTCAGGCGTTGGGTGTGCTGGATGTCGGGGATGTCAATTGTCTGCAGGATCTGCACAGGCGGCTGCGCTGATTCAAGAACAGGATACGGCGGGCCCAGTCAGTTTGCCACTCTTCTGAAGTTTTTCTGCGAAAGTGACCGTTGTCCCAGGGTTCCTCTGGCTGGCCGGAGTCTGTTCCCTGTGCTGATTGATAAATAAAATTATATGTATCGGAGTTTGTAATCATGAACAAGACACCTCTTACCGTAACGGGCGCCAAAAAATTGCAGGAAGAGCTGCAGGAATTGAAAACCGTGGTTCGACCACGGATCATCGAAGCCATTGCCGTGGCCAGGGAACACGGCGATTTGAAGGAGAATGCCGAATATCATGCCGCACGGGAACAGCAAAGTTTTGCCGAAGGTCGAATAGCGGAGATAGAAAGCAAATTGGCCAATGCACAGATCATCGATGTCACCAGGATCGATGCCAATGGCAAGGTGGTGTTTGGCGCGACCGTGGAGATCGAGGATATCGAAAGCGGGGACACCGTCACCTATCAGATAGTCGGCGAAGACGAGGCGGACATCAAGGCAGGGCGTATATCCATTGGTTCGCCGATTGCCCGGGCCTTGATCGGCAAAGAGGTGGAGGATGTCGTCGTGGTCAATGCGCCGGGTGGCAGCAAGGAATACGAAATCATCGATATCCAATATATCTGAACGGCAGTATTTCGGGTCATGGTTGCGCAGCGCAATTGCCCCGGGACACTGTGGCCGGATTCTTAACGGTCGGGATTTTCTCTGTAGATGACAATAATCTGGCCGATGCTCTGGATCAGTTCCGCGCCAGTTGCCGTGCAAATCTTCTGGCTGAGTTGCTTGTGTGTTTGCCGGTCAGTGCTGCGTATTTTGACTTTGATCAGTTCGTGGTGATTCAGAGCCAGCTCGATTTCTGCGAGGACGGTTTCCGACAATCCGGATTGACCGACGATGACCACCGGTTTCAATGCATGGGCCCGGGATTTGAGTTGTTTTTTGTCTGCGGCATTCACGGTTTCACCCTGAAAAAATTATGCAACTATACACGAAAAATATAAATACAGCGCCATGAGCCGCAGTAAAAGCAGTCATCGCTGGCTGCAGGAACATTTGCAGGATGAATATGTCAAAAAAGCCAGGTCTCAGGGATTGCGTTCCCGGGCAGTCTTCAAGCTGATGGAAATACAGGAAAAGGATCGCCTGCTGAAACCCGGAATGAATGTCCTGGATCTGGGCGCCGCTCCAGGTGGCTGGTCCGTTTATGCCCGCCAGATGGTGGGAAAAAAAGACAAAGTCATCGCGCTCGACCTGCTGCCCATGGAGGCAATAGCAGACGTCGACTTTATCCGTGGAGATTTTCGGGAAGACGATGTGCTGGAAAAATTGTATGTCCTGCTGGATGGCATCGAGATCAATTTAGTAATGTCCGATATGGCGCCCAATATCAGCGGCAACCGGGAAGTGGATCAGCCACGCGCTGTCTATCTGGCGGAACTGGCACTCGCTACTGCAAGGACCGTTTTGGCCGGGCAGGGTTTTTTTTTGGTAAAGTTGTTTCAGGGGGAGGGCTTTGAAGCATTTCACCGGGAAGTCCGGCAATCGTTCTCCCGGGTATCGATCAGGAAGCCCAAAGCGTCCAGAGCCAGAAGCAACGAGGTTTATATTCTGGGATCCGGGTTTAAAAAATGATCATATCGAACAATC
>JAJRWJ010000347.1 GCA_024276805.1 Gammaproteobacteria bacterium | reverse complement strand
TATCCAGATTCTGGAAAATCCGGCGGGCTGGCTGTCGACGGCAGGATAGACGACATGCGCAGGCATGATTGCTTCCAGTCCTTCATCGATCAGCTGTTGAAAGGGCAGCAGGTCTTTGTTGCGCAGTGTTGCCAGGTCGCGATCGTCGCAGGGCAGGGCAAGATGGGAATCCAGTGCCACGCCGCCATGACCCGGAAAATGTTTGCCGACGGCGGCCATGCCGGCGGCCTGCATGCCTTTTCTGAAGCGGCTGGCGATTCTGGCGACTGCCTGGCAGTCACGGGAAAAAGCGCGGTCGCCGATGATGCTGCTGATGCCGCAATCCACGTCCAGAACCGGGGCAAAACTGAAATCGACGCCGACCGCGAGCAGTTCCGCCGCCATCAGCCAGCCTGCTGCTTCCGCCAGTGCTTCGCTGTCGGCATGCTGCCGGCCATAACGTCCGGCCGGAGGCAGGCGGGTAAAGCCCTGCTGAAAGCGCTGCACGCGGCCACCTTCCTGGTCCGTGGCAATCAGTATGTTTCCCTTTCTTGCCGCACGGATGTCCCGGATCAGGGCCGTGATCTGCTCCGGATCGATAAAATTGCGGGAGAAAAGAATGACTGCGCCGGTGTTGGGGTGGTGGATTTTTTCCTGTTCCTCTGGCGACAGGGAGGGGCCCTGCAGATCGATCATGATCGGGCCTATGGGATACATGGTCATGGCGGCGTTGCTCGGAAATCCAGGTAATGCAGATTGTACTATAATGATTCCGTAGTGATCGCTATTATCTTATCAGGAGTTTGTCGTGCCTATCTGGGTTTTGTTGTTGAGTATGATGTTTGTTTCCGGCCCGGTGCTCGCTGAAGAGCCGGAAACCGCCAAGCCTGCCCTGGAATATCTGGAATTGACCCCTAAATTTACCGTGAATCTGCAGGAACGAAGAAAATATTTGATGGTCGATATTCAGTTGCTGGTCGAAGGCGACACTCAGATAGAGACAGTGAAGAAGCATTTTCCGGCATTGCGGCATGCCTTGATCATGCTGTTCAGCGGTCGACCGATGAACGAATTGCAAGGCGCTGGGCAGCGCGAGAAACTACGCCAGGAAGCCTTGCTAAAGGTTCGCGAAACCCTGGACAGATATGCTGGCAACGACGCTGTCAGGGATCTTTTTTTTACCGAGTTTCTGATGCAGTAAAGTCCTGTTTGGCAGTGTTCAGACAAACCGGCAGCGGGTCAGATTTTTTCGCAGCAGAACAAGGATATTCCTGATTTCCGATTGGCTGTAAGGAAGCGCGTCGCCACTTCCCCAGACCGGAGCCGGCCAGGCCCGGTCGCTTCGATAGCGGACCACATGGTGCAAATGCAGCTGTGGAACCAGATTGCCCAATGCGGCGATATTCATTTTCCCGGCCCGATACAGACGCGCCAGATTCCCTCCCAGATAGCTGGATTCATCGATCAGCCGGTGCTGGTCGATGCCGTTCAGTTGATGGATTTCGGTAATATTGGCGATTTCCGGAACCAGGATAAACCAGGGATATCGACTGTCGTTCATCAGCAACAGCCGGGACAATGATAAAGAGCCGATTTCGATACAATCCTGTTGCAGTCTGGGGTGCAGTTGAAAAGTCATGGCTGGATTCCGATCTGGTCTGAAATGGCGGGTTTCCCCCTGCCTGCCGTGCCGGTACTTGATTTATCCTGTCAAAGGAAGTGTAATAATCGCTCAAGCAGGGAGGTCAATTCCACTATCAGTTAAGGGTAACAACCATGGCGATATCCAATATGCAGGTCGGTCAGGCGGCTGCTGAGACTGCCCCGGAGCTGGCGATTTCATTTCGGCTGCTGCTGACGATCTATTCTATCATCCCTCTCTGTCTGCTGATTCAGTTTATCGATGCCAATTATGCGCATGCCTATTTGCGGCAGGCATTGTCCAGTAGTCCCAAGCATTTTATTTTGTTGCTGATAATTATCGGTACGCCGCATATTATCGCCAGCAGCATGCTATTGTTCGGCAACAGGGAGTATTGGCATTATTATAAATTCAGGATCATTGCCATGACCCTGGCGATCATCGTGGTCTTTGCTATTGGCAGTCTGTTTCTGCCTCACCAGCTGCTGTTTGTGCTGGTGGCGATATGGACCATATATCATGTATTGAAGCAGCAGCACGGCGTTGCGCGTGGTGTCTGCCGGCTGTCCGGTTGGCAGTTCTATTTGCAGTTGTGGCTGAGCATCGCGGCCGGGGTGTTCATCTACATGGGGATATTTTTGAAAAACAGCCTGCTTCCCGAACAGCTGGAGTCAATCAGGCTGATTGCGGGGGTATTTTGCGCCGCCCTGGTGATCAGTTCGCTGTACTGCCAGCGTTCCGTACCGTCGGCATTTGGCAAGGCTTTTCTGTGGGCCAATTCATTGTTGGTGCTGGCCAGTTTTTATCTGTATCTGCAGCAGTACTATATCCTGGCGATTCTGGTTCCGCGACTGGTGCATGACATCACGGCGTTCATTTTTTATGTCAGCCATGATTACAACCGCCATCGCCAGCGGCCGCAAAACTTCATCTATCGCGCGGCCAGAAAATTGCATCTGCACATTATTATCGTGCTACCGGTGCTTTCCTTTGGTCTGGCCATTATCCTGCAGCAATATGGCGATGAATTTGTCAATTGGCTGAGCGAATTGTTTTTCGGCGTGCAAATCAAAAGGGCAATAACCCTGGGATTGATGGGCTACCTAGCATTGATGCATTACTATACCGAAGCCTTTACCTGGAAGGGCGGTTCGCCATACCGGCAGTTTATCACTTTCAAAAAATAGCGGCTGGTGAGCCAGGCGAGGCACGCACTGCGCGCCCTGCCTTTTTCACCCGCCAGGAAGATCAGGCGCTAAATTTCATTTCCAGATGTGCATGCTCTGACAAGGTGATTTTACGCATCCAGCGTGAATCCCACCTTGATCGTCACTTGCCAATGCGCGATTTTGCCTTCATCGATATGACCGCGCGTTTCGATCACTTCAAACCAGCGCATGCCATGGATGCTCTGAGAGGCTTTGGCAATGGCGTTTTCGATGGCTTCCTGCATGCTGGCTTTCGAAGAGCCGGTAAGTTCTATTTTTTTATAGGTATGGTCGGACATGTTTCCTCCTTAGCTGTTTTTTCAGGCAACTCAGACGGAGTCAGCGTTGCCGGTGGTGCAGGGATGCACCGTATCTGAAAAGTTCAGGGAAGGACTTTTTCAGACTTTCCTGTAATAGCGATCCAGTTCCTCCAGGCGTTGCCGGGTTCCGATATCCATCCAGAATCCATGATGCACTTCGCCGGTCACAAGGCCGCTAGCCATGGCCTGGCGCAGTACAGGTGCCAGGCGCAATTTTCCGGGCCGGCATTGGCTGAACAGTTCAGCACGGTAGATGCCGATGCCACTGAAAGTATACCGTACTTTGCCCTGATCGCTGACAATTCCATTTCGCAGGGCGAAATCGCCTTCCGGATGGTGCCTGGGATTGGGGATCAGCACCAGGTGCGCCTGTCGCAGCGTTTGGGTTATCGTCTTCAGTGAGGCATAGGGGAAGTCGCAGGCAATATCACCATTGATCACCAGAAACGGTTCCGGACCCAGCAGAGGCAGAGCATGCAGTATGCCGCCGGCAGTCTCCAGACCACTCTGTCCTTCCTTGGAGTATTCGATATTGGCGCCAAACCGGGCGCCGCTGCCGATCGTTTCTTCTATTTGCCGGCCAAGGTGCGCCAGATTGATCACCAAATTGGAAAAACCGGCCTGTACCAGGGCTTCGATGGTATATTCCAGCATCGGCCGTCCGGCGACCGGGAGCAATGGCTTTGGGGTGTGGTCGGTGAGCGGGCGCATTCTTTCGCCGCGTCCGGCGGCCAGGATCATGGCTTTCATCGGTCGGGGCGTGCTATTGGCATGTGATATTTGTGCAGCAGTTGCAGGAAACCGGACAACTCCGGATAGTGGCTGCCGACTCGCTCGATGTATTGCATGGTTCGGGGGATATCGGCAAGGTAATCGGGTTTTGCATCGCGCAGGTACAACCTGGCAAAAATACCGGTCGCTTTG
>JAJRWJ010000346.1 GCA_024276805.1 Gammaproteobacteria bacterium | reverse complement strand
TGCAACGCATATCCCGAAAAAAAAAGTTTCAGACACTCATCATAGAGCCTTGCCGGAGGAATGCTGGATAACAACCCGGACATTTCCTTGATCGGTTTTTCGCAGTCGGGATGTAGCATAAAACCCAATTTCACTGCAAAACGGATGGCGCGCAACATGCGTACCGGATCCTCATGATAACGCGTTTCCGGATCTCCGATTAAACGCAGCACCCCGTTGCGATGATCGGTCATTCCATCGACATAATCGACCACCGAAAAATCCCGGATATTGTAATACAGGGCGTTGACCGAGAAATCCCGCCGCCAGACATCTTCCTCGATGGTGCCGTATACATTGTCCCGCAATAATCGTCCTTTTTTCTGTACACGCTCGAGGTTGCCTTTCTCCGCGGTGGCGCCCCGAAAAGTCGCAACCTCGATGATTTCCCTGCCAAAATGCACATGCGCCAGACGAAACCGTCTGCCGATGAGCCGGCAATTGCGAAATACCTTCCTGACCTGTTCGGGGCTGGCGTCAGTCACCACATCGAAATCCTTGGGTTCCCTGCCCAGCAGCAAATCCCGAACACAGCCTCCCACCAGATAGGATTCATAGCCGGATTTTTTTAACCGGTATAAGACCTTCAGGGCATTTTCGCTGATTTGCGAACGGGAAATATTGTGCTGCGCCCGCGAGTAAACGACAGGCTCTACATGACCCGGCTTTTTTTTATCGGATTTTATGATTTTTTTTATAATATTTAAAATAATGGTGTTTTCCTTGTCATTGATTCTGTTGTAAATCTCATGCAATGTAGATACTTGGTTCGCGTCTATCGATGACGGGAACCAATCCGGCACACGGACGTGCCGGCAGTATCGATGGCCCATAAACCATTGATACTGCATAAAACAGCCAATCAAATTCGCTGTTATATTGCTATAAACATCCCAGGGGAGGGTGTATATAGACTCTATAACCATTGGTAGTTTCCCGGCGAAGACCAACGGACGCCCAACCCACGGTAATGTATCGCATGACGAACAATTCAAGGTTGTCGGCCAGTCAGACAACAGCCGATCGCATTAGCCGCCTTTCCTCCCATAAAACACCCCACGGTGCGGAGCCAATGGATCTTGACCAGATTCTGGTAATAACATCCAGCCCCTCCAACAGCAGCCTGACTCTGTAAATTTCCTGATTCCGGCATGGAGACAGGCCATTTTCAAGCTCTCGTCCTGTGCAAGGCAGACTCCGGCTAATAGGTTTCCGGCTTTCCGCCTACCATCATATCATCATGATCAATCACAGCTCAATTACAGGATTTTTTTACATATCCCTGGGGAATATAGTAAAATTCCTTTCTAATTTCCCCTGGAGCAATTTTCCCTCGGCTTCCGTGCGACCATAATAAATTTTGATGCTTCGCGCTGACCGGGCTTACCCCCCAAGATTGAAGCTTTGGATCCGATCCAGGCTTTACCGAAATTGATTGGAAAAAACATGTGCAAGAAATTTATGAACGTCCTGATCGACCACCCTTTTTTAACCAGCATTTTCGTCTCGGACCTGCTGGTGCTGTTATTACATAAACCACCTTTTCTCTTCTCACTGCTGATGATCGCCGTACTCATCGCCATCAGTGTTTTCTACGGCCAGAAAATGGCGACTTCAGAGCAGTAATTGTTCCGCAAAAAACTCTCCCGCCATTCGAACCCTGGCAGCCATGAGCAATCGCCAGGGTTTTTTCGTCGCTTCGCCGCGATATGCTACGATTCGTTACTGCTGCTCGCGGTTTTGTTTTTCGCCACCGCATTGGCGCTGCCGTTCAATTCCGGCGAGGCTTTCGTCAGTCATCAGTTTTACTATCCGGTTTATCTGTTTTTCGTCAGTTTCGTTTTTTTTGCCTGGTTCTGGACACACGGAGGTCAGACCATAGGCATGCGATCCTGGAAAATCAGACTTCTGACGCGCAACCGACAACCGATCAGCTGGCGACAGGCATTGGCCCGATTTATCTGGGCAATATTTTCCTGGCTGCCCGGCGGACTGGGCTACTTGTGGGTTTTCCTCGACCGGTCAAAGCTTGCCTGGCACGACCACCTTTCCAATACCCGACTGTTTTTTTCCGAAAGACAGGATTGAGGGGGGCGCTTTGCCCAAAGAAACGTTCATCGCAGCCGACTGATTGCGTAAACGGCGCCAATCAATACCATGCCGCTGGGTAAAACCGCCACCAACATGGGGGGCAGGTCATAGACCAGTCCAACATGCCCGGATATTTTATCCGCTATCTTGAAGCCCATTCCAAAAAGGATGCCAATCATCATCCGCACCCCGGTTCCGCCGCCTCTCCTGAACCCCATTACAAAAGGCGCGGCAACCAAAAGCATGACCATGGTGCTCAATGGATTGACCACGCGTCCCCAAAAAGCCAGTTCAAAATTCGTTGCTTTTTGATTGTTTTGCTTGAGAAACTGTATATACATCGCCAGATCGAATAAAGAAAGATTATCCGGCTCCACGACGACGATATCCAGCAAATCGGGATCGATGTTGGATTGCCAGGCCATGCTGTCCTGGCGACTGGCGAATATCCGCCTTGACGATACTTCAGACTGACTGACACCCTGCAGCTGCCATTTCCTGGAACCGACATAACGAGCCTGATCCACATGGCGCATAATACGAAGTCGATGCTGCTCATCCATCTCGAACATGCGCACATCGGCGACCCTGCCTTTGCCCATATTTTTCCTGATATTGATGAATGTATTACCGTCCCGCAGCCAGAGTCCATACAATACATTCTGCATGGCCCACTTTTCATTCTGCGCTTCAGATCTCAAGGACTTGGCGGTCAGCTGGCTGGTCGGGGCAATCAATTCACCCACGACAACGGATATCGACACCAGCACCAGCCCCGCCAGCATGACCGCCTTTATCAGTCCCAGCAGCGAGACACCGGAAACCCGCATCGCCACCAGTTCCCGATTGTTGGCCATCGCTCCAAGCACGAACAGACTGCCCAGCAATGCCGCGGAGGGCATCAGTTCATAAAAAATAGTCGGAGAAGTCAATGCCAGATAGACAAAAATATCCTTCAGTGCATAACCACCTTTACCCAGATCCTTCACTTCATCGGCAAAGGTAAACAGATTGTACAAGGTCAGCAGCAACAAGACAGCGATCAGCGACCCCTTCAGGATCTCCTTGACTATATAGGCGGTCAAGACTTTCACGGTCCCCACCTTCCGGTGACACGCATAAACAGCCAACGGCCACCATAGGATTTTGCCACCAGCACACCGATAATCAACAACATCAGCGCATAGATCCAGAAATAACCAAACCATACCGGAACATCACCATTGGCAACCCAGCTTTGTCCGACCTTTTGCAGATTGGCATAGCAGAAATAGATGCCGAAGGCGATCAGCATATTGCCGTACACACCTCCCCTGGGGGAGACCTGCGCAAGAGGAATCGCCAGGGCGCTCAAGACCAGAATGCTCAATGGAATTGCCAGCCGGCGCTGCAGTTCGGCGATGTCGTGTAAATCGTCGGACTGCCAGAGCCGACTGGTTGGCACAGACCAGCGATCTTCCTTGATTGCAGCCCCTCTTTCTTCCAGACGCAGCGCGTATTCAGAAAAATATTCATTGACAAAGTTCAGTTCCCCGGGAACCCCCTGTATGCGTTCACCATTCATCAACACAATATATCGTCCCCCTGGTAAATCCCTTATCTCCCCTTTATCGGCGCTGATGACTCCGGATGCGCCATGCTCCATGGTATGCACGAAGACATTCTGCAACTGTCCATGGTCATCGATTCCCTGCACATAAAATACCACGTCTCCCTGGCTGTATTCACTGAACCGCCCGGCGCTGATCCCTCTCAAATCGGCGCTTTTACTGTCTTCCTGTATCAATTGCTGAATTTTCAATTCCGCCTTGGGTGCGGAAATCGTCACCCACCAGCAGGAAGCGATACTCAACGGCACCACACAGAGCAATACGGCATGGAACAGCACCCCGATGCCCATGCCAGCCGAGGCCAGTGCGGACATCTCCTGGTCTCTGTACATCCTGCCAAGCACCATGATGACGGCAACGAAAACCGCCACAGGCAGGAATGAAACAGCGACGGAAACCATTTTCAAACTGACAATGGAGAGCACCGTCTGGCTGGAAATCTGACCTTTCACGGCCTGCCCCAGGATGTTGATAAATTTCTTGCTGATCAAAATCGTGACAATCACAAACAACACCGCAGAGATTGTTTTCAGCAAATCATAGGCGATCAATTTATCGATCACCGTAACCAGCTGCCTTCTGGCCATCACGCTTCACCCAGTACGAAAGAAGAAGACCAACACCGATTCGACGACAGCCCGACCGGCCTCTTTGCTGACATAACGCTCAATTCCCCGGATAACAAGCCGCAACCGAAGGACAAAGCGGAGGCAGTACCAATAAACAATCAATTTTCATGGTTAAACAGTATATAATTAGTCAGGATCCATAAACAGCCAATACGATTGACTGTTTTATTCATAATCAATGGCTTGTGGAAATCAATCATGCCGGCGCATCCTTGTGCCGGATCAGTGGCCTGGAAAGCAATTGCCGGTCGTTGAGCAATACAGCACAGGCCATCGCTACAACCATGCGTCACCAGCCATGTAAATTCAAGCCACTGGTTATAAAGGAACAATTACTACACTGGCAATTTGCGATCCACAGTATCACGCCCGGATCAAAAATGCTTTGAGCCTGGTCCAGCTCCATGAGTTCCAGGATAATAAACCCTATCAAGAAAATAACGGTAATTTTTATGGAATATTCTATCGAAAGCGCGCCGCTGGAAAAACTACAAAATGACTGTATCATCGTCGGCGTATATGAAAAACAGGAACTCAGCCCTTTCGCACAGGAAATTGACAGGCAAACCGATGGCCTGATCAGTCAGTCACTCGCCAATGGGGATATCGAGGGTAAAAACAGTGACACCCTGATGCTGCGGCTGGTTCCCGCCGGTGTTTTCAGCTTTCCCCGTCTGCTGCTGGTCGGCCTGGGAAAAATGCAGTCACTGCAGGCAAAGGATTATCGCAAGGCCCTGACCGCCGCCGCGAAATGCTGCAAAGACAGCGCCATCCAGTCTGCCGCCTGCGCCTTGGCCGACACAGATGTCAAGAACCGGGACTGGACCTGGAAAACCCGGCAGATCGTGGAAGTGTTCGAAGACGCCTGCTATCAGTTCACGTTGCTGAAAAGCGAGAACATAAAAAAGATCAAACTGGCGAACATACAAATCGTGGTCCCTGCGGAGCATAAAAATTCCGCTGGACAAGGTCTTGTGCAAGGCAAAGCCATTGCCGATGGCATCAGTCAGGCCAAAGAACTGGCTGATTTGCCGGGCAATATCTGCACACCGACCTACCTCGCCGTACAGGCCGGCAAACTCGCCGAAAAACATCACCGACTGAGCGTCAAAATTCTTGACGAAGAGGATATGGAACAGCTGGGTATGGATGCCTT
>JAJRWJ010000345.1 GCA_024276805.1 Gammaproteobacteria bacterium | reverse complement strand
GGCGACGCTCTTCGTTCCTTGCACAGGAGTCGCTAACGGCATTCCCACGCGGAGCATGGGAGCGGTAAAGTCTTCAAGATGCTTTATTTACCAAAGCCTGCTGGTCATTGGCATGGTGAAGGAAATCACTCACTATCCTGCTATTGTAATTTTCCGGAGTGACACAGGATTCTTTAAGATTACCCGGCTGAAAAGGTGCTACCGAATCGTTAATTTCCTGCGCCAGAGCAACCCGCTGCAGTGCAGAATCAGGAATCGTCCGCATTGCGGCAATTTTGTGCAACCCCATCAGCAGGCCTTTTTTGTTAGCCAGCTGGATGCTGACACCGGGCCGGGCATTGATTTCCAGCATCAACGGTCCAAGATCGGCATCCAGAACCATATCCACGCCGATATAATCGAGACCGACCATTTCCTGACATCGCGCAGAATAGAGCAAAACATCCTGCCAGTAGGGAATCAGCAGATCATTGATGGCATTTCCCGTGTCTGGATGTGTCTCGATCAGATCCTCGCGCCAGACGCCGTTGATGGTACGACCCGAGCAAAGGTCTATGCCAACTCCGATGGCTCCCTGGTGAAGATTGGCCTTGCCGTCGGAAAGGCGGGTAGGCAGCCGGACCATGGACATGACCGGCACACCCCGAAAAACGATGGTGCGGATGTCCGGAACCCCCTGGTAGCTGATCTTCTCGAAAACAGGATCAAAGCCAATTCGATATTCGATCAGTGCTTTGTCCGGTAAACCTCCCAGACTGTACATACCGCTGAGAATATTGGAAATATGATGACCCAACGTCGATACTGTGACTATTTCGCCATTCAATTTCCGGAAATGCTGGTTGCTACGGCCACTGATGATCAAAATTCCTTCACCACCGCTGCCATGGGCGGGTTTGATGACAAAGTCCTGATATGGGCGCAGCAGACTTTCCAGCTTTTCTATCTGATGTTCGATTTCAATGACTCCATACAGCCTGGGCACGGCAATACCAAAATTATCAGCCAGCTTTTTGGTCAACAGCTTGTTGTCGACCAGCGGAAAATTTTTGCGCTGATTATGGGGCAGAATATAATCGCCGTTGCGCATGTTCATGCCCAAAATACCCAGTGCCTTCAGGCGCCGTCCCGCAAATAACAGTTTTTTCCAGTTCATTGGTTCACGAATCCTTCCACAATACCGACCTGAAGCGCCATATTTCAGTCAGACGATAACCGGTATAACGTCCGAGCAGGAGAGTAAAAGCGAGCAGAATGAGCAACAATTCCGGGAAAACGAAGATCAAATGTTCGAGTATTCTATTGGTCATCAACAAATAGCTCAAGGAAGCCACCAGCAGACTGCCTAAACCCTGCTGCAGAGCCTCGAACGGTCCTAGTTCCTCCCAGACCAGTGACATCCGTTCGATGGTCATGGCGATAATGACCATCGGGAACAATGCCACCGAGAGGCCGCGATCGATGCCCAGCTTATGGGTCAGAATACTCAGCATGGTCATCAGCAGAATGACGATGATCAATACCGCCGCCAGCCTGGGCACCAGCAGCAGATGCAGATATTCCAGATAAAAACGCAGCATCAAACCCAACGCCACCAGTGAACTGAACAAAATCAGCCCCCACAACAGATCGGTTTCCCGAAAAGCCATGGCAATCAAAATAGGCATGAAAGTACCAAAGGTCTTGATGCCGATGACATTGCGCAGAATAACGATCAGTACCGCTCCAATCGGCATCATCAGCAGTATCCGGTAGACATTCTGGGTTTGCACAGGCAAGCTGAACAGCGAGTATTCCATGATCCGGGAATGCACTTTTTTTGCCCGCTGCTGGGCGATCACCGCCATTTCCTGCGTCTGCTGCTGAATGGAGAATTCGATCTTCACTGACTTTCCGCCAACCACTTTAATCAGCGGCATATCACCGACATACCAGATCAGGGAATTTTCCGGAAATCCGGATTCACCGGTATGGGGATCGAAGGCCAGCCAGCCCCGGCCATTATAGACCTGCAGCCAGGGCGTCAATTCACCATGGCGGACACCATCCTTCAGCAGCAATAAATTGACCTGCCGGGCCGGTATTCTCGCTCCCTGCAGGATACTGATGATACGCTTCACCCAGAGCTGCGGTGTCCTGGCATCCTTGCGCAGCAACTGAATATTTTCGTTGGCTTCCCTGGCATTCAGGCGCAGCAGCAGTTCATGGGTAAAAGACCGGGTGTCTGCGGATTTGCTGCGCACTTCCTCCAGAAGAGCAAAAACCGCTGAGCGCATGATTTCCGGATAGTCGGCGACCGGTGGAAATATTACCTTTTTGGGGGTGATGGTTTTTTCCTGCTCGTGAATAAACTGCATGCGATAATATAACGTCTGTTCTCCCCTGATGCGCCGCACCGCCCATCTGGCCATCCGGTTGAAACCTTTGTTTTCCAGCGTGAAGCCATATTTTCCGGAAACGAAATTTTCATCGAGAATCATAAATCCTGGAGGGTTCTTGGGCAGCATCAAATCGACTTTTGCCGATCTTTTGCTCGCCTTGAAAGTGACTTTTGCTTCCACTGTCCATAATCGGGTTTCCTCCTCCGGCATCAGCGGCAGCTTCAGCTGCGTAACTTTGTAGATGCACAAGATACTGCCTGATAAAATCAAAGCCAATGCCAATAACTTAACATGCAAATTATTCAAATGATCTTCCGTATTGTTATCGTTTTTATGTCATCATTTTGTCAATGGCGGCTATCTTCCTTTATCTGTTTTTTAACTTCTATATCAACACATTGCCGACCTTCTTTTTTATCATGATAGATAAAGGTCTTGCCGGCATCCACAAGAATGTTGTTTTTCAGGAAACGCCGTCCCAGCAGAACAGGATAATTAAATTTACTGCGATCGGCCAGGGTAAACTCAGCCCGGTAAAAATGAGAATCAATGCAGAAATCGAGTTCAACAACCGGACGAATTGCCGGATCGAGATTGTGCCGCTTGATGGCCACCTCACGCAACATCGGCGCTTCGACGATTATATCACCCGTTTTCTTAAATTTTCCTTGCGGCAATTTGAACCTTACCCAGTTCCTGCCGTCACGTTTGAATCTTTCAATCCCTGTTGCGTGTATCGATGAGGTTTTTGCGCCAGTATCCAGTTTGGCGGGAAGGCGTATCTTCCAGGGAGACAACACGGCGGCCTCCAGCCAGCCGGCGACCAGAAGACCCTGGTCATGTTCTGCACGAACACTTGTCGCTGCAGTGAAAAGAACCCATGGCAAGGCAAACAAAATTATGGCGAAACGATTCATAGAATTTCCATCGGGATCAGTCGGTTTATAGTTGGTGTAAATAGGCAGCCGGCAAACAATAATCCCATACAATACAGGAGGGTTATTTATCGCCAGCCGTCTAAGGTCGCGGCAAAACACCATGAAATGATATATACAGGGAGACTGTGCAGGAAAGAACAGGACAGACTTGATGCTGCGCTGCTTTTTGAGGTGTCGTATGAAGGCTGTTCCCTGCAACAGATTCCGTGACTAAGTATAGACAATTTACCGGCTGCCAGCGCCGGGGCCTTCACAGAATACTGGACACTGATTTTGCGATCAGCTGGTCGAGTTTGACCACGGAGGTGCCATGAACGATACTGTCGGTGCTCCAGATCGTCTTGACTCCTGCAGCGATGATCTGCTGTTCGGCATCGCCGCAAAAAAGAGCATGGGTTACCACCGTGTAGATTTCTTTCGCAGCAGCTTTTTTTAACAGCTTCACAGTCTGAATGATGGTTCTGCCGGTACTGACCATGTCGTCGACGATCACTACCGGCTTGCCGGAATAATCGTTGTCTGGCAACGTGACGTCAACCTGCCGGTCTCCATGGCGTTTCTTTTCAGCAACGGCGAAGTCGAATCCGGTTTGCTTCGCGATTTCCGCCACCCACTGTTCCGACTCACAGTCCGGCCCCAGCAGCAACGCACGGTCGAACCTTCCCTGCAGGAATGAAGCAATTTCGTCCGCTGCAGTCAGGGCAATGGCATTGGCCAGGGGGATGGCCTGATGCAACGAGGCAATACGGTGCAAGTGTGGGTCGACACTAATAACGTCGTCGAATAACTCTGCCAGCAGCCCACCGACGATACGCTGACTGACTGCTTCGCCAGGATGATTGGCCACATCCTGGCGCATGTAGCAAAGATAGGGCGCCACCAGGATGATGCGTCTGGCGCCCAACTCCCGCGCCGTGCGCGCGCTGAACAGCAGCTCGATCAACTTGTCGTTGGGTTGATTGAGACTGCGGCAGAGAATCACCTGTTCGGGCAAGGTGGGCGGCAGGCGCACCAGGGTTTCCGCATCCGGAAAGCGATGCACGCAAACCTCGGCGAACGCTGTACCCAGGGTCTTGGCAAGCCTCTGCGCCGGCGCGGAATAGTCTGAAAAACCAAGTACTAGTGCAGCATCCATTTTTCTTTGATCACATGTATCACGTACAGATTATTGAAACTTCAGGATAAAGATTATACCCCCTGTCCATCAGCACAAAATGGTGTGGTACCGTCATGCCGTCATGGCAATATTAAAACACCACAAAGGGCTTGAGAATCTGGGCATTGGTGCCGATCGTATAGCCATTGTTCTGTTCGGCAAGATTTTGTGCGAATTTGAAATCCGAAGGAAATTCGGCATGAATCCGATACAGGATCTCGCCGCTGCCTACGTTATCCCCCAGCTTTTTCAACAAGTCCACGCCGGCTCGCTTATCCATCGGCGCACCGGCCAGACGGGCAATGTTTGCCATTTGAAAATTATCGATGCTGGTGATGACACCGTTTTCCTCCGCGCAAACCTCATGACAGAGTTTGCCGGGATGGAGATCCACCTGTTTTGCACCCTGCGCCTGAATAATGGCGTTCATCTTGGCAAGCGCACGCCCGGAATCCAGTATATCCCGGGCAATGGCATAGCCATGACCACCGCGCACATCCGGATCGAATTCCAGCACCCGTCCTGCCAGCTGCAGTGCTTTCTGGCGCAGATCGGCAGGCGCCTGCGGGGCGTTTTCCAGAACCTGCATGATGTCGCGCGCTTCCAGAGCGGGGCCAATGCCGAGGCCAATGGGTTGCCGGCCATCGGTAATCACCACTTCCAATTGCACATTGAGACGGTCGCCGACAAATTCGAACAATTTCCGCAACGCCAGCGCCTGTCCCATATGCCGGACTTTCGCGGTCGGCCCCACAGGAATATCGATCAGTAAATGGGTGGAGCCAGCCGCCAGCTTCTTGGATAAAATCGATGCCACCATCTGCCCCTGGGAATCGATACCCAGCGGCCGTTCCACGGATATCAGCATATCGTCGACCGGAGCCAGTTTTGCCGTTCCACCCCAGGCCAGGCAGCCGCGCTCATGGCTGACGATGTGATGCAGTTGCTCCGGGGGCAGATTCACTTCGGCAAGCATTTCCATGGTATCGGCCGTCCCTGCCGGGGAGGTGATTGCCCGGCTCGAGGTCTTGGGAATCAGCATGCCATGCGCGGCAACGATGGGCACCACCAGCATCGAAGTACGATTGCCGGGGATGCCGCCGATGCAATGCTTGTCGGCAACCAGCGCTTCATGCCAGTCCATGCGCTCTCCAGATTGCAGCATGGAGCGGGTCAGAAACAGCAGTTCATCGCGATCGAGATTGTTGTGTCCGGTGGCGACCAGAAAAGCCGCCATTTCCATTTTTGAATAGCGGCTTTCGACGATGTCACGGGCGATTTCGTGGAAGTCCTCCTCACTGAGGCGCTCACCATTGATTTTACGGCGCACCGCATCCATGGATTTCGGTGGTTCGGCATGATTGACGGTAACCAGACTGGCTGCCTCGACATTCAATTGTGCATAGGCCTGTTCCGACAAGCCCAGTTCATCCGGTCCTACGATGGATGCATCGTCTACGACATTGAGAACCGCCAGAACCCGCTGGCTGTCGGCACTGACCTGAATTTTGGATAACGCCTGAAAACCCTCGGCGCGATAGATTTCACATTCGCGATGCAGATAGGCGACATTTTCGTGGTAAGTATCGATGGCGATACGGCGAATTTTCAGGGTACCATTGCCCATGACAGAAAATACTCAATAGCTGACGTTTCAGCAATGATGCTGGCTACGCAAGTAATTGTCAAAAATGATTGACAGGAGCCATCCCCTCATCTGTTGTTTTCTCATCAGCGGGTTGGACCGATAAAATTGATCTGCTTCCTGCCCCGGAGATGATCCGGGGTGATGATATAGGTACCCTTCAGACTCGCATCCCAAACTTTTTGTGCGGCTCTCTGATCCCCTCCGGTAAATACCCAGGTCAACCCCCCGGCAATGGCGCCAGCCCCCGCATAGGCCAGTTTAAAAGCACCGTAGACCGGTGTCAGCAGAAAACAGGCAGCCCCTTGTAGCCAATTGATTGGCGCCACTGTCAGTATACTCCGAGGCGTCTGCCTGAGGCGTGATCAGAAAAAGACACAACACCAAACCGGCCAGTGCCGAGCACTTCGGAAGATAAAAAACGATGCCATTTGTACTTGTTTGTCTTGTCACGTCAATCGTCTCACCGGAATGGGAAAATTGTCTGCTGACAACAGCAGGCAAAAGAAGAATTTTAGCTCCTCAAGCTTATCGAAATATTAACACCAAGCGCCTGTAATCAAGCGTGGCTGTCTGCTTGAAAATGTCGACCGACTCCAGCCACAGTCAATTGCCAAGCTCCATCAACATAAAAACGGGG
>JAJRWJ010000344.1 GCA_024276805.1 Gammaproteobacteria bacterium | reverse complement strand
TGGTTACGGTTTTTTTCGCTCTGGAAGGGCTGGCAAAAATCTATCTGGCTTTTATGATGCGTCCGATTGCGCACTGGGGCAGGGTTCTTTTCAGCGGCAGCACCGCGCTCGTTCTGGCCATAGTGGTGTGGGCAGGCTGGCCCGAGACAGGCTTGTGGGTTCTCGGGCTGTTGCTGGGGATCAATATGGTATTGCTGGGCTGGACATTGATCACACTCAGCCTGCAGCACAAAACATCGGCATAAAGGTTCTTCCCCCGTATCGCTGCCCCTGTCTCCAGGCCGCTACACATTTTTATTGTGTTTTTTCTTGACTCTGTTCCGTGGAACAGATAATAAGCTTGCAGAACATCTTGTCAATGCTTGTCTGACAAGGTGCGGTATTGCACGGTAGCCCTGCATCTGGGGATGACCAAAAAAGAGGAAATCGACAATGAAAGAAAATACCAGGCAGATCGGCACGTTGATTGGCACGGCCATTACCGCAGCCTGCTGCCTCGGGCTGCCAGTTGTCATCAGTGCTTTGACTGCGATCGGCTTGGGTTTTCTGATCCATGATGCCATTCTTGTACCTCTGTTTATCGGATTTATCGGGTTCAATTTATGGATGCTGCATCATTCGATGGGACAGCGGCAAAATTGTCCGACAAGCGACACCATGAGTCCTTTTAAACTGGCAGCGGCTGGTGGAGCCGTCAGTATCCTCGGATTGTTATTGTCAGTGGCGGGTATCGGTCTGGGAACGTTGTTGATCTACATAGGCCTGGGAATGTTTTTTTTCGGTAATTATCGCGCTTACAAGGGAAGCGCCCAGTCATGCTGATTGCATGATTGCAATCATTGATCCCTCACCTGCTGCCCCCAGACAAGTTTTCCAGACCAAGCCCGGGCAATACGGTAAATCCAAAGCGAAACTGCTGGATTCTGCGCTGTTGCATTCAGGCTTTGGCTATCAATATCCTATTGACATTTGCTCGATCAATTTGCTGAAAAATAGTTGGTGTACGAAAAATGCCTTTGACCATCGGTAAACTGGCAAAGCAGGCCGGCGTAACTATTGAAACGATTCGCTACTATCAGCGCAAGGGGCTATTGCGCGAACCGGACAAGCCATTCAACGGCTATCGGCAATATCCGGCCGAGGCCATTGCCAGAATCAGGTTTATCAAACGGGCCCAGCAAGCAGGCTTCACGTTGAGGGAAATTACTGAACTGTTGTCTCTGGACAGCGATCATTGTCGGGATGTCAGAAACATAGCGGAACAGAAGCGTCAGCAGATCGATCAGCAGATAAAGGATTTGGCGGCATTGCGGGAGGTTCTCGATCGTCTGATTGAAGGTTGCCAGTCTGAACCGTCGTCAGAGAAGTGTTCGCTGATCGATGCCTTTTCCACCCCACCAGATTGACAATCCTGAGACGTGCAAAAAACTTTCCTGAACAACCTCAAGTCAAACCAGGAAAATAACCGTAAAATTCTTGATGTTTTGATGGGAATGTTGTCTATAATGCGGACAGACTTGAAATAAACTTAAAGCGATGTCTGGAAGGACGGATGTTCAAGGTCATTGCTGTATATAGGGGGGCGCATGAAGACCAGAAGAGACGTGTTGAAAGCGGGTGCGGCAGCGTTGACCGTGCCATCAATATTCGGAGGGACCCTGTTTTCAGGCTCCGCACAAGCCCAGCTATGCCGGCCCACCGGCATCAGGAGTCCCGGCACCGAACCGGACAGCCCTCCGGTAACGGCCTACACCGAACCCTTGTTCGTACCCGGTGCATTGCGTCCGGTCAACCCGGCCAAACTGACGCCACAGCCCGATGCCAACCGGCATCAACGCTTCGCCGATTTCCGCCGGTAAAGTTTTATCGCCAACATATCACCGAAGGGGTCTGGAATTATCATGCGCAGCTGTCGGCCTTGGCGCCGGCGCAGGCTGGAGCAGCCGCAGGCACGGGATCGCTGGCCTGGCTGTATAACGGCAGTACACCGGGCGAAACCTTGGTGGCGCGTTATGGCGAACCTGTTTTCATTCGGCGCTTCAATGATTTGCCAACCTCCGATGTCGTGGAAATGCCCATCGGCTACCCGGCGATCACCACCCATTTACACAATGCCCACACTGCTTCGGAAAGTGACGGTTATCCGATGGATTTCGCCATACCCGGGCAATTCTGGGATCACCATTATGCGATGATGTATGCGCGCAATGACCCGCGTGAAGCCCTGGCCAGCCTCTGGTATCACGACCATATGATCGATTTTACCGCGACCAATGTCTATGCCGGTCTGTCGGGGATGGCTATTTTCTATGATCATATCGACACGGGCAATGAAAACGACCGGCATCGCAGGGCTCTGCGTCTGCCCGGCAATATGCGTTTTGGCGGAAAGCCGGGTTATGCGAACGGTTATGATATTTCCCTGATTCTGCATGATGTGCGGTTCAATGCGCAGGGCAACCCGGCCTACAATGTCTTCGATATCGATGGTCATCTTGGCGACCTGATCACCGTCAACCGGAAGGTCATGCCCTTTCTTCACGTTGAACGGCGCAAATATCGTTTTCGCATCTATGATGGCGGGCCTTCACGTTTTTATGAGCTGGGTCTTGGCGACGAAAGTCCGTTTTACATTATCACCAATGATGGTAATCTGCTTGAAGAACCTGTAGAGGCCACAAGCATTGTATTGGGACCCGCCAACCGTCAGGATATCATTATCGATTTTTCTCGATACCGTCCGGGCCAGTCGGTGGAAATGCTCAATATCATGGAGCAGATCAATGGCCAGGGGCCAACCGGCAGACGCCTGGAAGGTCCGGAGAGAATGCCGGTCATGCAATTTCGGGTGATGGACGGCAATGTCGAAGACAACAGTCGTATTCCGGATTTTTTACGCAAACTGCCGCCGGTCAGTCTCGATGAAGTGGTCGCGGAGCGGGAATGGGTATTCGATCATGATATGGGATTATGGACCGTCAATGGCAGTTTCATGGATCCCACGGTGGTTTCCGCCGCTCCGAAACAGGGAACCGCCGAGATCTGGCATTTTCGCAACGCCGGCAGTTCCTGGGCGCATCCCTGTCATGTTCATTTCGAAGAGTTTCAGGTGCTGGAATGGAATGGCAAAAAACCAACGGGCATACTGCGCTCCAGAAAAGATGTCGCGACCCTGGGTCCCAATGATCATGTCAAGGTGTTCTATCGCTTTGACGACTTTGTCGGGCGCTATGTCATTCACTGTCACAACAATGTCCATGAGGATAATGCCATGATGCTGCGCTGGGACTTGACTCCGGGGTAGGCAGAGAAGCATCAGGTACTTGATCAAATGAACTCATCATCCAGGAAAGAATCATGAAAAGTAGAAGAGCATTTCTCGGAGCGGCGGCGATGTCTTTGCCAGTCGCGGCGATAACCGCAGTGGCAGGGGCCAGGTCTTCGATGGGAAATCCGGCTTTCAAGGCCTGTCCGCGAGCCAAGGGGGGGCCGCATGCCGAACGCTTCCCTCAGGTCATCGTTCAGGACCAGCACAATAGGAAAGCCTGGTTTTATGAGGAATTGATCAATGACAAACTGGTACTGATCAGTTTTACATCGGTCAAGGGGGAAAATCATTATCCGATCCTCGGCAATCTGGTGAAGGTGCAGGAGATGCTGCAAGACCGGCTGGGAAAAGATGTGCATATGTACACCATCACCACCCGGCCTCATTTCGACACTCCGGACAAATTGAAACAGCTGGCCGACAGCCATGGCGCCAAATGGCAGTTTTGGACCGGCGATGAAAATGATATACGCGAAATTCTCACCGCTTTCAGTGTGCGCGGCAGTCTATACGGGTTGATCTGGATAGGCAATGAAAAAACCGGTCGCTGGCTGTGCAAAGTCAGCCGTCAGCAGCCTTTGTATATCGCTGAAGCTGTTGCCCGGCTCAGCATTGGCAAACATTACCGGCCATTCCTGGTCGACATGCATAGTGTTTGAGGAGATGGCGGATGAAAACAATCAGCAACATGAATAGACAACTGCCCCATGTCTGCGCGGTCTTCTTTTGCCTGTGTGGGGTCAATATAAGCCATGCTGGACAGCCGGTCAATTGTGAATTTGTCACCTTGCCCAACGGACAATCCGGGTACATGGGACACCCTTGCCCACAATTCCGTCCTGGTCCATCCATTCAGACGACCATCGGCAATACCACGTTCGTGACCACCGCGGAGGGTCAGTATCAGCCACAGGATCCTTTCATCGAGCCGCCGGGCAGTAATTTTCTGATGACCAAATATGAAAATTTGCGCGACTTCAATGGCAATGAGATGCCCAATACGCTGCCTTCCACCGAAGATGGTCGTTACAATCTGCATGATGGTCCGGTGTCGGTCCAGGTTATCGATAAAACCTCGCCCAGCGACGATCTGGACCGGATTATCGATCATATCGAGAAGGCGGCGAAACGGGGCGGCAGAGTCAGAACAAGACTGATTCAGCGAGGCATCGACATTCTGGAGGGCAATCCGCTGACCAAGCGCGCCTATAGCGGCTTTCCCATGCTGCACTACAACGGAC
Source organism: Gammaproteobacteria bacterium (assembly GCA_024276805.1). Lineage (GTDB taxonomy): Bacteria > Pseudomonadota > Gammaproteobacteria > Methylococcales > Methylomonadaceae > JANEMG01. The sequence goes on along the minus strand of JAJRWJ010000344.1, from coordinate 85 downwards.
CCAACAAGGTCAAAAAAGTCAAACCGATCTGTGCGGGCGGGCCCTGCAGCGATCCTCTGACGCCGGCCGATGTCGTGATTGGCGG
>JAJRWJ010000343.1 GCA_024276805.1 Gammaproteobacteria bacterium | reverse complement strand
TGATTTCCAGTGTTATTTTATTATTACCTTTGTGCCTTTTTCAATCCATATCGCCAAAAGATCGATCTGCTCATTGGTCAATGCGACACATCCTTTCGTCCAGTTGGTCATTCTGTGAATCCGCTCGTCGGCGCGCCCCAGTCCGTGTATGCCAAGCTGCCCTCCCAATGCCGTATTCTGCGGCGGCACCACATTGTGCCGATGGGCATCGATGATGCGCTGAAATTCATAGCTGCTGATCAAGCCACGACGCAGCGCCTCCCGGGCATTGTCGACGGACGGATAATCGAAGCCAAAAAACCTGCGATAATGACTTCGTTCATTGATCCAGGCGATCCTGTAGCTTCCCAGGGGCGTCACCTCGTCGCCCCGGTGTTGTTTGAAACCGGCGCCGCCCCGGCCAATGGCGATATCCTTGAAAAGTGCAATTGTGTAAGGGCCATTTTTCACTTCCAGGGTCTGCGCCCGCGTATCCACCAGCAGCCAGACTTCCGGTTCGGCATGAACCTGCGTGACGATAAAAAAAATTACCGCGCAAAAAAAGTAACGCATCATAACAACTGTAATTCATCCCCGATTTAGTGTAATTTATGATGAAAATTTCATTTGCCGAAGCAGGAAGTCACCATGCAAAACCGCAGCGTCGCCACGCAACCATTCGATGATCAAAAACCCGGCACATCCGGACTGAGAAAAAAAACCAAAGTCTTTCAACAACCCAACTACCTGGAAAATTTCGTCCAGGCGATTTTCGATTCCCTGGAAGACATTACCGGCCAGACTCTGGTGCTTGGCGGCGATGGCCGTTATTTTAACCGAAGCGCGATACAGACCATCATAAAAATGGCTGCGGCCAATGGTTTCGGCAAAGTGATCATTGGCCAGGGCGGCCTGCTGTCCACGCCAGCCGCCTCCCATATTATCAGAAAGAACCAGGCTTATGGTGGCCTGGTGCTTTCCGCCAGTCACAATCCTGGAGGCCCGGATGAGGATTTCGGCATCAAATACAATGTCAGCAATGGCGGCCCGGCTCCGGAAAAATATACCGATGCATTCTATCAGCGCAGCCAGACTATCAGCGAATACCGGATTGCCGATCTGCCCGATGTCGACCTGGATACCCTGGGCGAACAGGGCGACGACAATTTCAGCATGGAAATTATCGATCCGGTCAGCGACTATGCCGAGCTGATGCAGGAGCTGTTCGATTTCCCGCTGATCAGGGATGCCATCGCCTCGGGAGCCATCACGCTGCGTTTCGACGCCATGCATGCCATTACCGGTCCCTATGCGAAGCGTATCTTCGAAGACATGTTGGCAGCGGCTCCCGGTTCGGTGATCAACGCCACACCGCTGGAGGATTTTGGAGGCGGCCATCCCGACCCCAATCTGGCGCACGCCAAAGAACTGGCCGATACCATGTTCGGCCCGGATGCACCGACTTTTGGCGCCGCCTCCGACGGCGATGGCGACCGTAACATGATCCTGGGCAGAAACTTTTTCGTCACGCCCAGCGACAGCCTGGCGGTGCTGGCCGCCAATGCCCGGCTGATTCCGGCCTTCAAGGATGGCCTGCCGGGCGTGGCCCGCTCCATGCCGACCAGTCAGGCGGTAGACCGCGTTGCGCAAGAGTACGGAATCCCCTGCTACGAAACGCCGACCGGCTGGAAATATTTTGGCAATCTGCTGGATGCGAAAAAAATCGCCCTGTGCGGCGAGGAGAGCTTTGGCACCGGCGCCGATCATGTCCGGGAAAAAGACGGCCTGTGGGCCGTGCTGTTCTGGCTCAACCTGCTCGCGGTAAAAGGCGAATCGGTGAGCAGGATCGTGCATGACCACTGGCGGAAGTTTGGCCGGGACATCTATTCCCGCCATGATTATGAGGCGGTGGCAATCGACATCGCCAACGGGATATTTGATCATCTTCGTGAGCAGCTGCCCACCCTGCCTGGGCAGACACTGGCCGGCAACCGGGTCAAATACGCCGATGAATTCAGCTACCAGGACCCCATCGACGGTAGCGTCAGCCGCTACCAGGGCATTCGCATCGGCTTCGAAAACGGTTCGCGCATCGTTTTCCGCCTGTCCGGCACCGGCACCGTCGGCGCCACCCTGCGTATCTATCTGGAACGCTATGAAACGGATACCGGCAAACATGACCAGGATGCCCAGCAGGCATTGGCCAGCCTGATCGAACTGGCGGAACAACTCTGTGAAGTCAAAAAACGCACCGGCATGAGCGCACCGACCGTGATCACCTGATTATTGTCGTATATTTGCCATGGCGCGGCATTGCCTCTGGATGCAATCCGGCAACCGCAGGGCCTCATGACCTGCCTCCGGCTGCGGACGCCGCGCCTGCCCGCCGCGCCCTGGAGATCACTCCCCGAACGGCCGGTCACAACCCTGTCTGGATTTTCAGGCAATTGCTTTTCAGTGTTTCAGGAACGGCTCGATGCAGTGGTATTCAAGGTCATCGAAACAGCCTCATATCTCGACGCTTCGCAGTTCGGAAGCCGGCCTGTAATGAACGCCTCAGCTGCGGAAGAGGGAAATAAGGGGCCGGTTTACAACATGTGGACACACTTACAGATTACCCTGCCCTACAGTCCCTGCCTATATGTCTGAACAAACCCTGTCGACATTGCAAGAAGCCATCCAGCGATCCTATCTGGCCGACGAAGCCGGCGTCATCGATCGATTGCTTGCCCAACTGCGGGGCTATGACCCGGCAGCGACTGACAAGATCGCCCGCTCACTGGTCACGGCAATCCGGGAAAAAAGCCAGCAGCAGTCCCTGGTCGAGGTATTCCTGCACGAATACCAGCTCGATTCCGAGGAGGGCATCGTCCTGCTGGGTATCGCCGAAGCATTGCTGCGCATCCCCGATGCCCTCACCCAGGACCGTTTTCTGCAGGAAAAACTCAGCGCCGCGGACTGGAGCAAACACCTGCGGCACAGCGACTCCCTGCTGGTCAATCTGTCCACCCGGGCACTGTCCTTGACCGGGCAGTACACGGAGCATTGTCTGCAAGCGGAGCGGCAACGGCAGATATTTGATCGCCTGCTGACCCGCATGGGTCTGCCATTGATCCGCACCGCGCTGAAGCAGGCCATGCAGCAACTGGCCTGTCAATTCGTCATTGCCGAGCAAATCGGTCCGGCCCTGGAACTTGCCCAACGCGGGCAAAAATACCGCTATTCTTTCGATATGCTGGGCGAAGCGGCCCTGACTGCTTCCGATGCGGAAAAGTACTATCACGCCTATTACGACGCCATCGTCCACCTTGCCGGCCAGGCAGGTTCCGGGGATATTTTCGACAATCCGGGAATATCCATCAAACTGTCTGCGCTGTGCCCCCGTTACGAACCGGCCCAGCACCAGCGCGCAGTCCCGGAAATCACGGCAAAACTACTGCAACTGGCGAAACTG
>JAJRWJ010000025.1 GCA_024276805.1 Gammaproteobacteria bacterium | reverse complement strand
CGCCTGGAGAAGGCGTTGAAGAAGCGGAAATAGTGTCGCTGCTAATTTGCCTGATGTAGGAGCGGGCCATGCCCGCGATAAATCTGTATTCATCACAGAGGGCACGGGGAAACACTACTTTTTACCATCCTCGAATTTTCGAGCCTCTGTAGGGAGAGGTTGTTTATTCGCGGGCATGGCCCGCTCCTACGGCGGATCATTATTCAACCCCTTCTCCCTTTGGGGGAGAAGGCCGGGATGAGGGGGAATGCTCAAAAGCTGAACCCTCACCCCGAGCCTCTCCCCGTTTTGGGCGAGGGAGCAACAATTTATTTCAATTTAGATTATTTCAATTTAGAGTATTCACAAAGGAACCGCCCTTGGACACCATCGACCTGAAACAACCTGAACTCTACATCAACCGCGAACTCAGCCTGCTGGAATTCAACGCCCGCGTGCTCGAACAGGCCAAACTGGAAACCGTGCCCCTGCTGGAACGACTGCGCTACCTGTGCATCTCCAGCACCAACATGGACGAGTTCTTCGAAGTGCGTGTCGCCGGCCTGATGCAAAAGGTGAAACTGGGTTCCACCCAGGCCGGGCCAGACAATATATCGGCACAGGAAACCCTGCGTCTGGCCCGCATCCGTGCCAGTGAACTGGTGGAAGAACAGTATCGTGTACTCAATGAAGTTATGTTCCCCAAGCTGGCCGAGCAGGGCATAAACTTCGTCAAACGCGATGACTGGAGTGAAGCGCAGGAAAAGTGGCTGCGAGAATATTACGGGCAAGAACTGCAACCCATACTCAGCCCCATGGGCCTGGACCCGGCACACCCGTTCCCACGCATGCTCAATAAAAGCCTCAACTTTATCGTCTCCCTCAGTGGCAAGGACGCCTTTGGCCGCAGCAGTGGTCTGGCCATCGTGCAGGCCCCACGCGCCCTGCCGCGGGTGATTCATCTGCCGGCTGAAGAAACCGGCAGCGGCCCCAACGATTTCGTGTTCCTGTCCTCCGTTCTGCATGCCTTCGTTGCTGAGTTGTTTCACGGCATGAAGGTCAAGGAATGCTATCAATTTCGTGTTACCCGAAACAGCGATCTGTTCGTTGATGAAGAAGAAATCGATGACCTGCTGCGCGCCGTCGAGGGTGAACTGGCGGCACGGCATTATGGCGACACGGTGCGCCTGGAAGTGGCGCTCAACTGCCCGGACGAGTTGGTCAACTTCCTGTTAACCCGACTCAAACTGACCCGCGATGAACTGTTTATGGTCAATGGGCCGGTAAACCTGAACCGGGTGCAGGCGGTGATTGACCTGGTGGATCGGCCGGAATTGACCTTTCCTTCCTATGTGCCGGGCCTGCCAGTGGCACTGAAGCGCAGCGAAAGTCTGTTCGACACCATCCGTAAACAGGACCTTCTGCTGCATCATCCCTTTGAATCCTTCGCCCCGGTAGTCGACTTTGTGCGGCAAGCCGCGGCCGATCCCGGTGTGTTGAGCATCAAGCAGACCCTGTATCGAACCGGCCCCAACTCCGCCATCGTCGATGCGCTGGTCGCCGCCGCGCGCGCCGGCAAGGAGGTGACCGTGGTGGTGGAACTGCGTGCCCGTTTCGACGAAGCCGCCAACGTGGACCTGGCCACCCGCCTGCAGGAAGTCGGGGCGCATGTCGTGTACGGCGTCGTGGGCTACAAGACCCACGCCAAGATGCTGCTGATCATTCGCCGCGAGACCAAGGGCCTGCGCTATTACACCCACCTCGGTACCGGTAATTATCACAGCCGCACCGCGCGCATTTATACCGACTATGGTCTGTTCACCTGTGACAAGGTCATCGGTGAGGACGTGCAAAAAGTCTTCAACCAGCTCACCAGCCTGGGCAAGGTGATCAAACTGCACAAGCTGCTGCAATCCCCCTTCACTCTGCACGAAGGCATGCTGAAAAAAATCCAGCGTGAGCAGGCCCTGGCGGAAAAGGGCAAGCCGGGGCGCATCATCGCCAAGATGAACGGGCTGGTCGAACCCCAGATTATTCAGGCCCTGTACCAGGCCTCGCAGGCCGGCGTGCAGGTGGATCTGATCGTGCGCGGCATCTGCGCGCTGCGTCCCGGCGTGCCCGGTGTCTCCGACAATATTCGCGTGTGCTCCATCATCGGCCGATTCCTCGAACATCCGCGTGTCTATTGTTTTGGTAACGACGGCAACCCGGAAGTGTTCGGTGCCAGTGCGGACTGGATGGAGCGCAACCTGTTCCACCGCGTCGAGACCTGCTTTCCTATAGAAGCAAAGAAACTGCGCGATCGTGTTATCGGTGATCTGGAACTCTACCTGAGCGACAATACCCAGGCCTGGCTGTTGCAAGCGGATGGCGGCTATGTGTTGGCGACACCGGGCGAGGCCGAACCGGTATCGGCCCAGCAGACCCTGTTGGAGAGTTTGGCCGAAAGCGCCTGAGAGGGTAGAGTGGTTTTGACTCAGGGCTTGCTGGGCGTTATGGGGTGGGCGTGCGGGGAAGGGGGGGAGTGTAACAATGCGAGAACCCGTGGCTCACGTGAAATAGAGCTTGAGCGAATAATAGTACAATATGCCTAAATATAACTTCAATATCGACATATCAGAGCAAATTGACTAGATTTCTGTGATTGTCGGGCAAACTTGCTTGATTCTTCGTTCAATGCTGTACGTAGCAAGGCAAGGGTGCTTGATACTAATAAGTCAGCTTTGCAAAAAACGACATAAAGTACTAAATTCTAAATTGAGCGATTTAAATTTCATGAAAAAAGAGAAAGTACTATGAAATATTTCCTAACTAGATTTGTATTGATGATGCTTCTAGTTACTCTTATCTCGTGCTCAACTCTGGATCACAGAGAAAAAACAATCTCGATATCTGGCGCGATAGAGGTACCATTAGTAACGGATAGCGGGAAATACTGGATAGACAATGGACCACTTTTTGTTGCAAATAGAAACCCATTAATAACATACAGAGTTATTAGTAAAGATGAGCTAGAGTTTGCCGGTGCTAAAAAGACAGTATACGAGTTCTTTGAGTCATCATTCTCAGACCCTGAAGGAATTTCAGAGGAGGCTTTTCGAAACTCTCATGAGTCATATGAATTTCATAAGAAAATTATAAGAGGTCTGACTATCTACATTTTTTATAAGGCCAATGAGTCAAAGGCTTATATCGTGTCAAATTCGATGCACTTTGGCTTAGAAGTTTACGCAGAGGGGCCTACATCTAATGTGATTGTTAACAAAATAATTGATAGTACAAGACTAACCAAAGGAAATT
>JAJRWJ010000342.1 GCA_024276805.1 Gammaproteobacteria bacterium | reverse complement strand
TTGAAAGCCATTTGCCATGAAACTTGCTTTCTGAACCTGAATCCACGTCAAGCCAAAATTCTTAGTCTGCAAGGGCTGATTGCAGGAAAAGCATTGACGTTGCCTTATTACTACAATCAGAAAATGCAGAACTGGGTGGATCGAGTCATCCAGAAGAATGACATAGGCAAGGTGCTCGTTTTCTCATCGGCGATGGCGCAGTACATAAACGATGGGCATGCCGTGCAACGGTTCGTCGATTTTGTCGATGTCGATTCCGACAAATGGCGGCAGTATGCTGAAAAAAAGGCATGGCCTGCCAGCTGGATTTACGAGAGAGAAGCACAATTGCTGTTAGATTTTGAAAAAGAAACAGCAAAATATTCACAAGCAGGTTTTTTTGTTTCCACACAGGAAGCACAATTATTCAACAAACTTGCGCCAGACACATGTAAAAAAATCACCTTTATCAATAATGGTGTCGATACCCGGTATTTTTCCCCCGGGCAGCGCTTGGAATGCCCTTACAAGAACGGAGAGAAGGTTGTTGTCTTTACCGGAGCAATGGATTACTGGGCGAATGTCGACGCCGTCAGATGGTTTGCAGAAAAGGTTTTTCCTCTTGTTTTAAAGGGTATTCCAGAAACGAAGTTTTATATCGTTGGCTCCAAACCGACCAAAGATGTGCAATCCCTTGCCGAACAGCCGGGTATTGAGGTGACTGGAGCTGTTGTCGATATCAGACCATATATGGCGCATTCCAGCCTGATCGTTGCTCCCTTGAGAATAGCCAGGGGGATTCAAAACAAAGTTCTTGAAGCGATGGCCATGAACAAGCCTGTCATAGCCACACCCCAGGCAATTGAAGGGATTCCGGTCAATGGAATGCTGGATGTCAGTATCGAGGAAAGTCCGGAAAAATTTGCCGGCAGGGTTTGTCAGCGGTTGGCACAGGAAGCCGTTCCAGGTATGCCGCAACAAAACAGGGAATTTGTGCAGAAGCATTTCAGTTGGCAGCAAAGTGGCAAGAAATTGACTGATTTAATTGCCTAGTACAGCAACCATTTTGGCAATGGCCGGATGTGCAATTATTCCACATTCCGGTTTGTACAATCGGACGATGTTTGTGTCCAGAATTTTTGCGCGTCATGATGTTTTGAGAATGAATGATTCGCTTTGCCGGAAGTAGGCATTCCTGATTGATTATTGCAATGAGATTGAAGAAAAAAAAAGCACCACCATTGATAGTACATATCATATTTCGTTTAGGGGTGGGGGGGTTGGAAAATGGATTGGTAAATCTGATCAATCATATGCCGGTGGAGAAATATCAGCATGCCATTATCTGTTTGAAAGACAGTACTGATTTCGAAAAACGGCTCAAGCGCCAGGATGTTGCCATATATTCGCTGAATAAAAAAGAAGGACACGATTTCGGCACTTTTTTTCGCTTATACAAACTGTTGGGAACATTAAAACCAGATATCGTGCATACCAGGAATCTGTCGGCCATTGAATGTCAGCTGCCGTCTTGGCTCGCGGGGGTGAAGTTCAGAGTGCATGGAGAGCACGGCTGGGATGTTTTCGATCCGGACGGACAGAATGTCAAATATCAATGGTTGAGACGTTCGTTAAAGCCACTTATTCACCGGTTCATTCCGCTTTCTTTGCATTTGCAGAGTTATCTGGTCGAAAAAAGACGAGTTCCGAATAATAAAATAACCAGAATATGCAATGGTGTCGATATTGACAAATTCTTTCCGTTGCAGGGCGAAAAAAAAAGGCTTGCAGGTTGCCCATTTGCTTTCCATTCAAATGAGATGATCATTGGCACGGTGGGTCGAATGCATGGCGTGAAGGATCAAATAACACTGGTGAAGGCCTATATCTCATTGTTACAGAAGAATCCGCAATTCAATGGTGTTGTAAAATTGATTATTGTTGGTGCGGGTCCATTGCGGGACGAAGCATTGCAGCTTTTGCGGCAGGAGAGGCTCGATCATGATGCCTGGTTGCCCGGGGAACGCAAAGATATAGCGGAGGTCATGCGCAATTTTGATCTGTTCGTGCTGCCATCTCAGGCGGAAGGTATTTCCAATACGATTCTGGAAGCGATGGCAACAGGACTGCCTGTCATAGCTACAGAGGTTGGCGGCAATCCTGAGCTGGTGCAGCATAATGTCACTGGGGGCCTGGTGGCGAAAGCCGACCCCGAGGCATTGGCGGAAATGCTGCTGGATTATATGGCTGACAAAGACAAAAGACAACAGCAGGGGAGTAACGGCTTGCAGCGTGTTTTATCGGAGTTCTCATTAAATGCCATGGTAAAACAATATATAAATGTCTATGATGGGTTAGTCTGCAGGGATCAATAAAATTATGTGTGGCATAGTCGGTATTTTTGATATCAGGGGTAAAAGGGAAATAAGCCGCGATTTGCTGGAGAGGATGAATCAGAGCCAGTTTCACCGCGGCCCGGATGAAGGCGGTTTGCATCTCGAGGCAGGGCTGGGATTTGCTCACCGGCGGTTGTCAATCATTGATTTGGCAAGCGGGCAGCAGCCCATGGTAAGCCGGAATAACAACTGCGTTTTGACATACAATGGGGAAATTTACAATTTCCTTGAACTCAGAAAAGAACTGCAGGATCTAGGCTTTCAATTTAAAACCCACTGTGATACCGAAGTTGTGCTGAATGCCTGGCAGGCCTGGGGGGAAGACTGTGTCAACAGGCTGCGAGGGATGTTTGCTTTCGCTGTATGGGATCGCGCAAAAGAAACCGTTTTTTTGACTCGGGATCGATTAGGCATAAAACCGATGTACTATGCGGAACTGCCTGATGGCTATGTGATTTTCAGTTCTGAATTGAAAGCGTTGAAAGAACACCCAGGACTGTCCCGGGATATTGACCCTACTGCGGTGGAGGATTATTTTGGTTTTGGCTATATTCCTGATCCAAAGACGATTTATAAAGGCGTTCACAAACTGGAACCTGGCTGTTCGTTGATTATAAAAAGGGGTAGCCGCAGTTTGCAGCCAAAATCGTATTGGGACCTGCAACTGGATGTACAGAACAAGCATGGCGAACAGGAAATCGCTGAAGAATTAATGGCACGCTTCCAGGAAGCGGTCAAAGTCCGGATGGTCGCGGATGTTCCTCTGGGGGCATTTCTATCGGGGGGTGT
>JAJRWJ010000341.1 GCA_024276805.1 Gammaproteobacteria bacterium | reverse complement strand
TCCCCGGTTTCGGACGCTGATACCCTGTCATTCCGACGGCAGGAGGAATCCTGAACTTGCCGGCACTATCGATGGCCACGAGCCATTGATTATGCATAAAACAGTCAATGCGATGGGCTGTTTTATTGCTATAAACATCCAATGAAGGGGAGTTTACATACTCTGACTATCTGGTTGTCGTTCCAGCGATGCACAGGAGTGAATGCCGGCCTGACCAGGAACCGCCCAACTATTCCGTTAGCGGCCATTATGGCCGAAGTTGACAGATACTTGCCGGTCAAAATGGCCGCATAATACTGCATTATGTTTCTTTGTTACGTTGTATTACTGACAACTTATTAAAAAATTTCCTGATTACGCATGACCCTCAGCTATGCCGAAACCTTATATAACCAGTCATCCCGACGCAAGGAGGGTTCCCGGGTGGATTCCCACGCAGACCGTGGGACCATGTCTATCCGTGTTGTAGACTAAACACGGGATGTCAGTGATGACAAAGCATTGATTGAACGTGACTAGCATTTACAGAATGGCCGAGGCTTGTGGGTAATCAGGAAAAATTTTGATAAATACCATGCTCCTATCCAGCAGTACAAAAATGGTATTGTGCTGATTCAGAACCGGGCAGTCAACAGCGTTAATTCAGTGCGCCAAAATAAATGGCATATAAATTGCTGGAATGGTTGGTTGAAGTCTGTAAATATCCCTTCAGTGGATGTTTATAGAAAAACAACAGCCAAGCGCATAGGCTGTTTTATTCATTACGCGGCATTTATTCTTCGTAAACTCGTCATGCTCGCAGGGAAGCGGGCATCCAGCGCCATGGACGGCATGTTTCAACCCATCCCTGGAGCCTGGATTCCGGCAGTCCATGCCGGAATGACGATCTTTAAAAAAGAAATTATGTAATCTGACAGAGTGGAAATAGATGGGATCTGATTCAAATCTGCAAAAGAGAATAGTCATGGACGAGCAGTTTTTTACGCAGACAAAACCCGCTGTTTTGTCTCGTGGTGCTGGAGATCCTGATCTGCATCCCCGCGTAGTGGGGCATGGGAATGTAAAACGATACGAGTGTGCAGCCAAAGACATTGGCATACAGAAAAAATATTTTAGAGTATTTCAAGGAAAACACTAATGAAAATTAACCATTCAGAGGTAAAAAATTTCTTCCGCACAGTCATGATAGCGCTGACTATATGGTGTTCATTTAGCGCATCTGCGGTACAGGCAGCCAGTATGTCAGCGACACCAAATGCCAGACATGCGAAGGCAATACACGCGGCCGGCAAAAACACAGACAAAGGAATTGTTTCAAAAAAACAAATCGTCAAGGAAGCCGCTGATGCCTTCAAGGCCACTGAAGCCGCTTTGATTGCCTTGAACCATGACCAACCCGAGGAAGCTCTGGCGGCGTTGGAAGTGGTTTCTGGTAATCTGCACCTGCTGCTTGCCCGTGATCCGGCTTTGGGTTTGGTGCCGATCGATGTTCGGATTCAGGTTGTCGAGGGTGTAACTGATTTACCAACAATCAAAAAACTGGAGGATGAACTGGAAGATCTGGTCGATGATGGCCGTTATCAGGCTGCCCGGGCCATTATCGATAGTCTGGCGGATGAAATCAGAGTGACCACTGTCTATTTGCCATTGGCGACCTATCCAGCTGCGATCGATGCAATCGCTCCACTGATCGATGCGGGCAAGCTCGATGAGGCCAAACGTCAGCTCATCGATGTGCTGAACACTTACGTCTCGGAAGAAGAAGTCACGCCACTGGCAATCGTACGTGCCGAGGAAATATTGACCGAGGCATTTCAAGTCGAACACAAACCCGATTTGTCCAAACAGGAAACCAAAAATAAAATTGAAGAGCTGGTGGAAGATGTCGAACGTCATATCAAAGTCGCGCAAACATTGGGCTATGGCGGCAAAGATGATTACAAAGACCTTTACGAAGGTATAGCCGCATTGAAAGACGCTATTGGCACCAGTGGCTTCAAGGGGGAATGGGCAAAAATCAAAAAGTCGATGGCGGCTTTTAAAAATCGGATTATTCATCCTCGGGGATGATCTTTTCAGGCCTGCTCAATTACCTGGATAATACTGCCATGATATTGCATACTGAAATGAATCGGAAACTGCGCTCAGGCATTTTTCGTTTGCCATCACCAAAATAAAGGGGAACATCGATGAAACTGGAATTTCATGGCGCGGATCAAAACGTAACAGGGTCCTGCCACTTACTTGAAGTGGCGGGAAAAAAGCTGTTGATCGACTGCGGACTCTATCAGGGTGGCCGGGAAATGGACGAGGAAAATTCCGAACCCTTCGGCTTCGACCCGGCCAGCATCGATTATCTGCTCCTGACCCATGCCCACCTGGACCACTGCGGGCGCATTCCGCTGCTGGTCAAGCAGGGCTTTGCCGGTGAAATCATTAGCACCTCGGCATCCTGTGAGCTGGCCAGAGTGGTATTGCTGGACTCGGCGCACCTGCAGGAGGACTAGGCGCGCTATAAAGCAAAAAAGGCCGCGAGGCATGGCCATAAAGTAAAAATCGAGCCGCTGTACGATATCGTCGACACCCTGGACAGCTTCGCTTTTTTTGGTCGTACCGTAAATTACAACCAGGCACTGGAAATTACGCCTGGCATTGAGGCGACCTTTATCGACGCCGGGCATATTTTAGGCTCAGCCTGTATTTTTCTGGATATCGAAGACCAGGGGCGGCAGCACCGGATTCTGTTTTCCGGTGATCTGGGCTACAGCGGCCGTGCTATTTTGAGAGACCCCGCAAAGCCGCCGCAGGCCGATATCGTGGTGATGGAAAGCACCTATGGCGACCGCCTGCACAAGACCCTGGAACCGACACTGGAAGAGTTTTACAGCACCATCAGCGAAACGCTGGGTCGGGGAGGGAATGTCGTGATTCCCAGCTTTGCCCTGGAGAGGGCGCAGGAACTGCTTTATTATTTGCGGGAAGGGATCGACAGTGGAAAACTGCCAAGCTATCTGCCGGTCTTCCTGGATTCGCCGATGACAATCTCCGCGACCCGGATTTTTCAGCGCCACCCCGAATGTTACGATAAGGAAGCCTGTAAAGTCTTTCAATCCGGCATGGATCCGTTCATGTTTCCCGGGTTGCGTTTCACCCGGGAAACGGTCGAATCGATGGCCATCAACAATGTTTCCGGAGGCGCGGTGATTATCGCCGGTTCCGGGATGTGTACCGGCGGTCGGGTCAAGCATCATCTCAAGCACAACCTCTGGAATCAGCATAACACCATCATGTTTGTCGGTTATGCCGCCCATGGCACGTTGGCGCGACAGATTGTCGATGGTGCGAGGCAGGTAAAAATCTTCGGTGAAGAAATTCCTGTGCAAGCCGCTGTCGTGACCATCGGTGGCTTTTCCGCGCACGCCGATCAGGCGGAACTGCTGGCCTGGCATCGGCAAATTGAAGGACCCGTAACCACCTTTCTGGTACATGGCGATAAGGAAGTCATGCCGGTGTTCGCCAAAAAACTGCAGCATACCCGGGTGGAAATACCGGCATTGCATCAGCGCTACAATTTACGGGAATGGCTGTAATCGACACTGTTGACTTGAACTGATTTCGACAAGAATGAATTATCCATTGGATTTAGAATTATGAAACAGAAACAACAACATTTCCCGCCACCACTGGATGGGGATAAAGTCCGCTCACTGGAGGCCGATGCCCTGTTGCAATATCTGCAAAGTGATCTGCATGGCCTTTCCGAACCGGATGCACAGGCCCGGCTGGATTTTTACGGAGCGAATGCCATACAGGAAAAACGCACCAGTCCGCTGTTGAAATTTCTCTCCTATTTTTGGGGGCCGATTGCCTGGATGATCGAAGTCGCCGCGATTTTATCCGCCATCGTGCATCATACCGAGGACCTGGTCATTATCCTGGTATTGCTGGTATTCAATGCGGTGGTCGGTTTCTGGCAGGAATACCAGGCCGGTAATGCCATCGAGCAGTTGAAAAAGCAACTGGCATTGAAGTCATGGGTCTGCCGTGATGGCGAATGGCGCGAAGTCGACGCCAGACAACTGGTTCCCGGCGATATCGTGCGCATCCGTCTGGGTGACGTGGTGCCGGCCGACATTGTCCTGGTCTCTGGTGAATATCTGAGCATCGACCAGTCGGCGCTGACCGGCGAATCATTACCAGTCGACAAGCGCACAGGCGATCTCATCTATTCCAGTTCCATCGCCAAGCAGGGGGAAATGACCGGTATCGTCACTGCCACCGGTGCGCATACCTATTTCGGCAAGACGGCAAAACTGGTGAGCTCGGCAAAAACGGTATCGCACTTCCAGAAAGCGGTGCTGACCATCGGCGATTACCTGATCTTTATGAGCCTGGTGCTGATTGCGATCCTGGTTCTGGTGGGGCTGGAACGGCATCTGCCAGTGATGGAACTGGTACAGTTTGCCCTGATTCTGGCTGTCGCTTCCATTCCCGTCGCGATGCCGGCGGTGCTGTCCGTGACCATGGCCGTTGGCGCCATGAGTCTGGCCAAACTGAAGGCCATTGTTTCCCGACTGGAATCCATCGAAGAACTGGCCGGCATGGATATCCTCTGTTCGGACAAGACCGGCACGCTGACCAAGAATGAACTGACCATGGGTGAACCGGCCCTGTTCAATGGCGCCGATGAGCAGGCCGTCATCCTGACTGCAGCCTTGGCTTCGGAGCTGGATAATTCCGATGCCATTGACAACGCCATTTTGCAAAAGCTCGGTGACAAAAAGCTACTGGCTTCCTACAAACAGGAAAATTTCATTCCCTTCGATCCGATAAAAAAACGTACCGAGGCAGAGATCAAGGGCCCCGATGGTGCGCATTTCAAAGTCAGCAAGGGTGCGCCGCAGGTGGTGCTGGATCTGTGCAATCCAGACCAGGGTATGCGCAAACAGGCGGAACAGGTGGTCAATGAGTGTGCCGTCAAGGGCTACCGGGCACTGGGCGTGGCCAGAACCGACGAGGCTGGACGCTGGCTGTTTTTAGGTATTCTGCCGTTATATGATCCGCCACGGGAGGATGCCAGGGAGACCATTCGGGAAGTCATCGAGCATGGCGTCGATATCAAAATGGTCACCGGCGACAATATCGCCATTGCCAAACAGATATCCAGGGAACTGGGGTTGGGACAGAACATTCTCCTGGCCGATCAGATTATCAGCGGCAAGGACAAGGAGGATGTCGTGCACAATGTCGCCCGCTGTGCGGAACGCGCCAACGGCTTTGCCCAGGTGTTTCCGGAACACAAATACTGGCTGGTGAAGGATTTGCAGGCCAACAATCATCTGGTGGGTATGACCGGTGACGGTGTCAACGATGCGCCGGCCTTGAAACAGGCGGATGTCGGTATCGCCGTGTCGGGCGCCACCGATGCCGCCCGGGCGGCGGCCGACCTGGTTCTGACGGCGCCCGGCCTGGCCGTGATTAGTCATGCCATCGATGAAGCCCGGCGTATCTTTGAACGCATGAATGCCTACGCCATCTATCGCATTACCGAAACCATTCGCATCATGCTGTTCATGGTGCTGGCGATGCTGGTTTACAATATCTACCCGATCACCGCGATTATGATCATTCTGCTGGCGCTGCTCAACGATGTGCCGATTCTGACCATCGCCAAGGACAATACCCATCTCTCCAGTCATCCGGTACGCTGGAATATGCGCCGGGTACTGACCATTGCCACGGTACTGGGAACTGTGGGTGTTGTGGAAACCTTTTTATTGATGATCATTGCGGAAAATTATTTTCATGTCAGTACTGCCGAGTTGCAAACGATCATTTTTCTGAAGCTGGCCGTGGCAGGGCATTTGACATTATTTGTCGCCCGCACCCGGCACGGTTTTCTGACCCAGCCCTTTCCTGCTCCCCTGTTGCTGTTTGCGATCATTGGAACGCAGATTGTTGCCGTGCTGATTACGGGGTTGGGGTGGTTCGTGACGCCGATATCCTGGGAATATATCGGCATGATCTGGGCTTACTGTCTGTTCTGGGTGTTTATCGAGGATGCCTTGAAGCTGATGACCTACCGGCATCTGGAAAATGTCATCCCCAGGCACCGGCGATTTCTCACCCGGCTTGGACGGTCCATGCAGCATCACAGCAGAAACCATAATCACCGCTAATTGCCATCAACCGAATAGGGAGAGCCTTTACGTGAAAAATAAAGCACTGTAGGCCGGATAAGCGATAGCGCATCCGGCACAGGGCAGGCTAAAGCGCCGAAAATGTCTGGATAGGGTAATTGCAGCGCTGGCCACGGCCCAAATTTGATTCCGGCTATGCTCCCCTTCTGTCAGGAGGCCGATTTCCGGGCGCTTTGCCGGATGCGTTGCACTTATCCGGCCTACAAAAATGCTACACAAGCGCAGACGTAAATGTAGTAAATGTAGTATATGTAGGCCGGATAAGCGGTAGCGCATCCGGCACAGGGCAGGCTAAAGCGCCGAAAATGTCTGGATAGGGTATTTGCAGCGCTGGTCATGGCCCAAATTTGATTCCGGCTATGCTCCCCTTCTGTCAGGAGGCCGATTCCCGGGCGCTTTGCCGGATGCGTTGCACTTATCCGGCCTACAAAAATGCTACACAAGCGCAGACGTAAATGTAGTAAATGTAGTATATGTAGGCCGGATAAGCGGTAGCGCATCCGGCACAGGGGGGCTAAAGCGCAGGAAATGTCTGGATAGGGTATTTGCAGCGCTGGTCATGGCCCAAATTTGATTCCGGCTATGCGCTCCTTCTGTCAGGAGGCCGGTTCCCGGGCTTTTTGCCGGATGCGTTTCACTTATTCGGCCTACAGATATGTTACACAAGCGCAGACGTGGATGTGGGTCGGATGCTTTTGTCCGGCCTGTCAAAGGTCAGCTGTGATTCCTTTTCAACAGGCGGTTGGCGCCCATTTTTACCGCGTCATTGAACAGAAACCAGAGCAGTGCGTAAAGCCAGATCCATCCCGCCAGTTGCCAGCTGATCGGGGTGACGTAGATGCCGTAGACGGCAATCAATGTGCCGGCGATTTCCGTTGCAAAGGTCGCGCTGAACAGCAGCAGTGATGGAAAGGGGCGCTGCCAGAACCAGCCATCGGTGCGCGTAATATAAAGGGTGCTGTGACCGGCCACCAGCAACTTGAGAAACAGCAGGGTCTGGATGACATCCTGACGGTAGCCCAGTTCCTGCAGAATAAAAAACAAGGTAAAAGAGGACACCACACCGGCGATGCCCAGTATGCTGGCGATAGTCAATAAATTGGACATCAGCCAGCGTACCGGTCTCCGGTCCACGCGGGTATGATCGTAGGCAATCGCCAGGATCGGGATATCGTTGAGCAGTGTCAGCAGAATGATCATCAGTGCCGTGATCGGGTAAAAATTGAACACCACGATGGACAGTGTCATGAACAGGATGATACGGATGGTTTCCGCGATGCGGAAGGTGGCATAGCTTTTCATCCGTTCAAAGGTGATGCGCGCCTGTTTGACCGCCTCGTTGATCACGCCCAGCCCGGGTGCGGTCAGGATGATGTCCGCGGCTGCCCGCGCCGCATCGGTGGCGTTTTCCACGGCAATGCCACAGTCGGCTTTTTTCAGCGCCGGCGCATCGTTAACGCCGTCGCCGGTCATGCCGACGATATGGCCGCCTTTCTGCAACGTGTCCACGATGCGGTACTTGTCTTCCGGAACCACCTCGGCAAAGATTTCCACCGATTCGATCACATCCACGATCGCCGCTTCCCGGGTATGCACGAACTCTCTTTCCAGCAGCCGGGTATCGTATAGTTGCTGAACCGTTTTCATGACATCCGCGGCAAATTCCTGCGCTGCCCGGTGTGAAATT
>JAJRWJ010000024.1 GCA_024276805.1 Gammaproteobacteria bacterium | reverse complement strand
TTACGAATCAGTTGCTCTACCAACTGAGCTACATCGGCAATTCACCCCGTCTACTAAATAACGCTTGGAATTTTAGCAGATTGAGCGAATAAATACAGAAAACTCACTGGATTTTTTTACTTTTCTAGTGAGGTTTACATGATCAAAATAACCATCGTCAGCACCAAAGGCGGTGTTGGCAAAACGACATTGACCGCCAACCTTGGCGGTATTCTCGCAGATTCAGGCTTCCGGGTTCTACTCATCGATGCCGATCCGCAGCCGACATTATCCAGCTATTATCCGTTAGTCCATCGGGCCGACCACGGCTTGATGGAATTCCTGGTCAATTCCTCTGTTGACCAGGCTGTCAGCCAGACAACTATCGAAAATCTGGATATTGTTCTGTCCAATGATCCTGACGGCAAGCTGCGCGACTGGATCCGCGACGCCCCCGATGGCCGAGTCCGGCTCAAATACATACTTTCCCTGTTAGAGGAGCGATACGATTTCGTATTGATCGATACCCAGGGTGCTGTCGGACCGCTGCAGGACGCCGCAGTCGCCGCAGCCGATTTCATGCTCTCTCCCATTCCTCCGGAAATTCTCTCCGCCCGTGAATTCGTGCGCGGCACGGTTTCCATGATTCAACGCCTGGAACCCATGGCCCGCCTTGGCGCTCCCATTGGCCCGCTACGCGGCGTCATCTATCGGCAAGACCGCACGGTCGACGCCAAGATGATTGCCGATGAACTGCGCCGGGCATCGTTTACCCCCAGCAAAGGGGCCATCACCATTCTGGATACCGTGATCCCCAATGCCGTGGTGTATCGGGAGGCGGCGACACAAAAGGTTCCGGTACACAGACTGGAAAGGAGCCGGAAAGGACCGTCTCTCAGCGCCAGGGACACCATGACGACCCTGGCCAAGGAGTTGATTCCCAACTTGCCGGATCTGGAATAGAAAACCACAGCAATACATAAATCAGGTGCAAACAATGGCTTCAAAAAGAAAACGACCCAGCAGCGAAGACGTCAAGGGCTTGCTGCTAGAGGGCAATTTCGGCAGCCGGTTGGATGAGCCGCTGCCGCTGACCGACCCCCTGTCCACCACTCAGATGGTGCTGAAACTCAGCGACATCAAACCCTATGACAAAAACCCGAGACGTGAAAAAACCCGGCATACGAGGACATCAAGGCCTCGATCCGCAGCAAGAAGCAGCTGAACAACAATTTCAACGTCACTCGTCGCCCGGGCGATGACAAGTTCATGGTGGAGTCCGGAGGCAACACCCGCCTCGCCATTCTGAACGAGCTGTATCTGGAAACCGGCGACGAAGCGTTCAATACCGTGCATTGCCTGTTCGTTCCCTGGAAATCCGAAGCTGCGGTGCTTAGCGCGCATTTAATCGAGAATGAAATGCGCGGAGACATGACGCTGATCGTCAGGCGTTATCTGGCGCAGTTTTACCCGCCGTTTGAATATGACCAGACGCTGTTTACTATTCAGGTGAATAACGATGTTTTCAGCACCACAGGCAGGCAAGTGATTTACCCTGGCTGGAAACAGGTGCTTTCAAATGCCAATGAAAAAGCCCGGCAGGAAATTTCATTGCCAATGCTTAAAAAGGACGACAGATTGACCGTAACAGACAGTCAGGTTGAGGCCAAACAAACCCAGCCACCCGCTAGGTTTACTGAGGGCACGTTGATTCAGGCGATGAAAAACATCGGGCGCATGGTGGATAATCCTGTTTTGAAAAAACACCTGGTCAGCACCGAGCACGCCCGGTCATTGATCGACGCCTTGCCGGAACCGGTCAAAGATCCGGGCACCACGGCGGTTTGGGAGCAGGCGTTGGAGGAAATTGCCCAGGGACAAGGCGACGCCGAACGCTTTGTCAGTGACCAGGCCAACATGGCCGCCAAACTGACCGAAATGGTCAAACAAAACGCCAGCACGACCTTTCGCCAGGCGCAAGGTAGTCGGCAAACAACAAAAGCCTACAGCTGCCCGAAATGTCAGCATCCATTGCTCCGGCGCAAAGGCAGGCATGGTTTTTTCTGGGGGTGCCGGAATTACCCGGATTGCACGGTGATCTTGCCGGACGACAAGGGTAAACCCGGCAAACAACGGGAAAAGGCGCAGGAGACCGGTCAGCGTTGTCCTGAGGTGAGCAAGGCATGATGGTCAAACGCACGGTCAGAAAGGGAAAATACGCCAATAAAACCTTTTTAGGATGCAGCCGCTATCCTGAATGCAAACATACCGAGGGCTGATGATGTTCCTGAAAGTGTGAAAACTGCAGCGCCTTGCATACTGGTGCTGGAATGGTCAGACCAGCGGGAAACATCCAGGCCTGACCTCGAGACCGTTTGAATGAAATTTATTGGAATGTTTAAGATCGATTATGTATCACATTCGTCATTTTGCACATCGGGTCAGCTGTCGGAGAATTGAGGAACTGAAACGGGTTTTATACACGGAATTTAACGGGAAGTCCGTATCGATTCAATATACGTTGCCCAGTGGCGTTAATCGATGCATATTCATTGATGTGCTGCCGATCGATTGTGTTGATTCCTATACGGGGGAGCCGTATGAGCTGGATCGGTTAATGGTAGGCGGGAAGGTCGGCCAAGAACTTTCCCCTTAAAAGTTGTCCAATATGGTGGCTTTATGTTAAAAAACAGTTTCACTGTGCCATCACTGCATTCTCAGTGATACCTTTTGTCATTGCGTGTCTGAGCGGCTTTGGCCGACCAATGACCTTATCCTGCGGGATGAGTCCAGACTACCCGGCGGGAAACACTTCCCTGACCTGGGCATCGTGTTTACCTTTTACTTACCTGATTATGAGGAGATGCGATGAAATTTGACTACGAGTTAATCAAGGAGGATGTCAGAAAGATCGGCGTTGCGTTGGTGGTCGGTTCTTTGTTGGCTAGCTTCCTGAAAAGCGCTGGCTTTTTCGGAGTTTTATACCCTTTTGCATGGGGGATGATATTAATTTTTGCTGGTTCATCGATCAAGGAGAATGAAGATGAGTAACTTTATTTTTGCTGTAACAATAGTTGGTATTGGCTGTTTGGCCATGCTTTATTTCGCCAAATGGTGGAATAAACACCACGGCAAGTAGTCACCAGGATTTAGTTTAACCCATCGGGGAAATAGATTCCCGGATGGGCGTGTATTTCCCCTTTTTTCACGCTAAGGAGAAATACGCATGAATGAGATTCGTTTCTACAAGAAGTTTTTGAAGTATCTTGAATTGCTGTTACAGCGATTGGATATTGAAAAAACAAAAGACGACCTGAGAAAGATAGGACTGACATTTGTTGGCGCTGCTTTTTTGGGTTTATTATTAAACAAGGCTGATGTCATGCCGAGTTCTATTTTGCTGCTGTTCGGGCTTTATCTATGATGCATAGGCCTGATCAAGTGAGGAAATATGGATAATCAATATAATCAATATATTGTTGTGTTAATTGCAGGTATTTTTACTGTTGTGGTTGTGAGCATTCTCAAAGCAGCAGAAAGAGTACAGAAAAAACACCACAAGAAATAACCCTTGATCCGAATAATCATTCGGATTTCAATTATTACCCCGCCGGGAAAACCAGTTTCCCAGTGGGAGTCTGTGTTTTTCCGGTTTTTTATTTGCTCAATCGGAGAAACAGCATGACAAATTCCACTCAAAATCAAAACACCACCAAATACTATGACCTGCACGTTCATGGCGTAGGCTATGTCAACCGGATTCGTGAAGTCCCAGTGAAACGCGGCGACAGTTTTTGGGCGTGCGACATATCCGCGCTGCACGGTGCCGAAGACGCCATCGAGTACACCCGGTTCGATTGCCGGGTTTCGGGCAGTGAAGCCGCCAAACTGATCAAACGGCTGGACAAAGCCTGTCAGGAGGAAAAGAAAATCCTGATCGGCTTCAAGCTCGGCGATCTGTATGCCGAGTCTTTTGTCTATCGAAAAGGCGACAAACAGGGTGAAACGGGCGTCAGCCTGAAAGCCCGGTTGCTCTATATCAGCTGGATCAGGGTTGATCAGGAGATGCCAATGGCTCTGATGTTTCAACGCATTGCCCGCAATTTCACGAAAAACGGGTATTTTCCAACCGATACCGAAACCACCGCGCGGGTATTGGCTTATCTAAAGCCTTGCAAGAAGGGGTTGATGCGGTTGCTTGATCCTTGTGCCGGCGAAGGCGTGGCACTGGCTGAATGCAAGGCCCGTCTGCAATCGGCGGTAGAACGACGGCTTGTCGAGACTCTTGGCGTGGAATATGACGCTGAACGAGCGGAACAGGCCAGACAGCTGCTGGACCGGTGCCTGAAAGCAGACGTTTTTTCAACCCAGCCGGGGAAATTTTCCCGGTCAGGGGAGTTTTCTCCGGTTTTTTTTAATTCAACTGGAGAATCACCATGTTGTACATTCAAGATAGCAACGGCCTGTTCATCCAGGCGGCGGAAGATGACGTCATTGGCGAAGCGATTACAATTTATAACCGCTATTTTTGCAAAGGCACGACGCTGACCAGGCCAGCCGAGGCCGCCGACTACCTGAAATTGAAACTGGCGCAATATGACTACGAGGTTTTTGTTGGCCTGTTTTTGAACAATCGCCACCAAATCATCAGCTGCGACGAGCTCAGTCACGGCACGCTCGATGCGGCGAGCGTGCATGCGCGTGAGGTGGTGAAGGCGGCATTGCTGCACAATGCAGCGGCAGTCGTCTTTGCGCACAACCACCCGTCCGGCGCATCGGAGCCCAGCCAGTCCGACAAAAATATTACCGACAGACTGAAAGCGGCATTGGCGCTGATCGACGTCCGGGTGCTGGATCATTTCGTGATCGGTGAATCCGTGGTTTCGTTCGCCGAACAGGGCCTGATGTAACGCCTGGCTTTAGCACTTTTTTTTACCTTAACCCACCGGGGAGAGTCTTCCCCGATGGGAGGTATTCTCCCCGATATTTCTGGAGAATACTCATGACTGAACTTGATACGACAATTATTGAGCCGAATGCCAACGAAATGGCAGCCGGCGCCGCTAATGTCAATCCACCTGCCGAAGAGGCGCTGGTTGGGTTGGATGTTGAGGAGAACGCCGATCCCACTCTCATCGACCTGAACCAGTTTCTCTGTGAATTTGGCGAGGGGTTGATGGATTCGGTATCGAAACTGAACCCGCCCGTCTATGACGGTCTGGACAATCCCGGCTGGAATCAAATTATGGCTGATCTGCAACGCAAGCCCTTTGATGCCCAGCGGCAGCGGGTACAGGCGGTTTGCAAGCTGCTGGTCGAGCAGAATGAACGGGCGGCGGTACTCAATGGCGAGATGGGATCCGGAAAGACCATGATGGGAATCGCTGCGGCGGCGGTCCTGTTTGCAGAGGGCTATCGCCGGACGCTGGTGATTTCACCGCCGCACCTGGTTTACAAATGGCGGCGGGAAATTCTGGAAACCATTGCCGATGCCAGTGTCTGGGTGCTGAACGGACCGGATACCCTGCGGCAGCTGCTGAAGATCCGGGCCACGCATGAAACACAGCCTGACGCACCGGAGTTTTACATCATCGGACGGGTCAGGATGCGCATGGGATTCGACTGGCGACCAGCGATAGCGAGGCGGAAGATTCATGAACGGAATAGCACAAATGAATCCGACTCCGCATCGAGGCGCACCTTTGTCGTGACCCACGACTATGCGGCCTGCCC
>JAJRWJ010000023.1 GCA_024276805.1 Gammaproteobacteria bacterium | reverse complement strand
GGACATCTGGCACTTCGGGCTGAAGACTCAAGGAGACGATCCGCAACAACACGCCAGCCTGTTCCTGTGTCAAAATATTTTTTGCTACGATCTCGCTGTACAGCCAGACGGCCGCCCGATCTGCCGCCGGCGCCTGCGCCAGTCCATCGAGTCCGGCAACCTTGCACAAAATTGCCGATGCCAGCAACTCGATAACACCAGCATTGCATTGCTGCTGCATCAGCACTTCGGCTGAACGCAGCTTGTCCCGGGCCATTTTCGACAAAGGATGTTCCACCTCAGCATCAGTCTCCGCCGCCGTAAACAGAGTTCGCGCACCGGCAACTGGTGATGCGTCGCCAAGATACTGCAGACTGCGCCAGGCGCGTGCATCTATAACGGCAACCGGCAGGTCCGGCTGTGACAGTTTCAGGCTGGTTTGTTCATCGGAGTCATTCAGTTCGGTGACGACCACGAGCAGACTGCCGCCCGCTCCGGCGATACGTTCGATACGCTGACCGAAGAGTTGCTGGATCTTTTCTACAGTTTTCCGCAGTTGAACATCTTCCTCTTCAATAACAGTCGAGGAGTCATGCACGTTACTTTCCAGATCTGCCTGTTCGGGGCCTTCGACAGACGCGGCGGGTCTGATTGACTGATCTGGTCCGGCTTCTGCAATGACCAGATCATCAATCAGAGTCTGCAGCATTTTTTTCGATACGCCAACGACATCTTCCGTGGCGTCGGGGCTGATGACATTGTCGAACAGATCCCGCTTGCCTCTGACCAGGCTCGCGACCCGCTGTTCATAGGAGTCTTCCGCCAACAGCAGGAAGATCTGCACTTTTTCTTTTTGCCCCAGGCGATGAATCCGGGCGATACGCTGATCCAGGACCGCCGGGTTCCAGGGCATGTCCAGATTGATCAATGCCGTTGCTGACTGCAGGTTCAAACCGGTGCCGCCGGCATCGGTGGAAATGAACACCTGTATTGACGGGTCGTTCTGAAACCTGTCCATCAATTCGCCGCGTTTGGACGTGGCAATGCCACCATGCAGGCGTACGCAGCCCAGCCCCAGGGAGCGCGCCAGTGACTCGACCATTTCCGTCATCAACGCCCATTGTGAAAACACCACGACCTTGCGGTTGCTTTGCAGGCACAATTCTTCCAGCAGCCGCGCCAGTTCATCCAGCTTCGGTGAGCCTGTGGTTTCCTTGTCGACCAGGCCTGCTGCATTGCAAGCCATACGCGCCTGCTGCAAGGCAGCCATCATGCGGTTTTGTTCACTTGGCGTCAAGGCGCGCCGCCTGGCTAGCGTCGCCAGGCGCCCTGCTACAGATAACGCATTGTCGTGCAATTCCAGCTGCACGACATTCATCGGTATATCCAGAATGACTTCGGTACGATCCGGCAATTGATCGCTGACCAGGGATCTGTTGCGCCGCAGCATGACCGGAGCGATGCGGCGACGCAATTCAGAAAGATTACGATAGCCAATCACCTTGCCGCGTTCATCGGTGATATGAAAATCCAGCAGGCAACGCCATAATGGTCCAAGTACACGGGCATCAACCACCTGCAGCAGACTGTACAGATCCTCCAGGCGGTTTTCCAGCGGTGTGCCGCTCAAGACAAAAACATAACGTGAAGGAATCAACTTGACCGTTGATGCCAGTTTGGTACGCCAGTTTTTGATGCGTTGGGCCTCGTCCAGAATGATCAGGTCCGGTTTGAGTTTTTCGCGGATCAAAGTCAGATCACGCAACACCAATTCATAATTGACGATGAAAAAAAGCGCCTCGGCCCGGTATTGCACGGTACGAATTGCGGCATTCCCTTGAATAATCTGCACCGAATGTGAGGTGAACTTCTGTATTTCCCTTGCCCACTGTTGTTTGAGCGATGCCGGACACAGCACCAATACCCGCTGTATGCCCTCGTTTGCCGCCAACCATGAGGCTGCTGATATGGCCTGCAGGGTTTTGCCCAGGCCCATGTCGTCGGCAAGCAGGGCACGACCGCGTGAGGCCAAAAAGGCGACGCCTTCGCTTTGATAGGGAAACAATCTGGCTTTGATGCCCGGCAAGATACCGTTGCCTTGCAGTATTTCCCGTTCGATTTTCTGGCCGCGCAAAGCCCGTGCGGAATCATCGGCGCACTGTCGGACATACTGGAGCGCGTCATCGCCCAGTTGAATGTCGTCCCGGCCATAGATCTGTTCTGAAAAACGGTAAAAATCATCCGGCAACCGGGCGCTGAACACATCGTCAGAATCAAAAAATTCCGAACACAAGGCAGTCAAATCCGCTTCGATGTCTTGTCTGTGATGCAGACGAATGACCGGCCGGGTTGCAGATTCCCAGGCCAGATAGACAAACGAAACAGGACAGCCAGCCTGTTTCAGTCGTTGATAATCCGGCTGTTTTTGCGCATAGTGCAAGACCGCTTCGATATGTTTGCAGGTTCCCAGGCGATTACTGGCCAAATCCGGGCAGGTGCAATAATTCAGGCGCTGATCAAGTGAGCGGATTTGTACCTGGTAGGACTGTTGCCAATGCGTTGACGATACGATGGAAGATGCCTGCCAGGTTCCGAAACCAAGATTGCCAGCGAGTAATTTGACCCGGACTTCATTCCTGCCTTTTTTGACTCGCTCCTGAATCGCTTCATCGACCGCATTGCCCAACAATTGCCGCTGTTCATCGCCCCCATATTGATCGGCATAAGCGTATAGAACAGCAACTGCGTGCTTACAGGCATCCGTTCCCTCATGACAGTCACAATCGACATGCAGAGCTCCGTCACGCTGCGTCAATTCAAGCCAGAAGGGATCTTCATATTCCGCATCTTCGACCTGTGCATTCAGTCTGCTGTTTGCCATGTCCAGGGAAAATACGCGGTTTTCGGTAAAATAATCGAGCCCCTGTTTAACCACGGTATCCGAAGCCAGGTCGTGCAAACGTTCTGTATCGTACAGAAAAAAATCTTGCTTCATTATGTTCAATATCTACATGTCAAGGTTCCTATATTGTACTCAATTACCGGTAAAAATTCTTCAGTCCGCTGAGGATACAACGTTCTATAAATATGCCTCCCTGATGTGTATTGGTGCTCTTGGC
>JAJRWJ010000340.1 GCA_024276805.1 Gammaproteobacteria bacterium | reverse complement strand
TGTGGGCAGCTGATCCTGCCGCTTTTGTTCGTTGATCTGCACGGGCAGCAGACCCTGGGCGCGCAGATCGACGATGGCGGCTTCCCGGGTGGCGCTTTCGATGACATTGCTGATCTGCTGTCCGCTGCGGTCGCGGGCGGTGTAGTTAAAAACGGGCATAAATTTTGTTGTTTTAATTATTATTACTGTAGGAGCGGCTTCAGCCGCGATTTCAACATTGACCAGCATCCATGTTTTGACCTGCAGGAAATCGCGGCTGAAGCCGCTCCTACGGTTTGTATAATCGGGATCATGACGTCCATCACCACGACGAGGCGATCTGTATCACTTCGGAAACCGAGGTGTCGCCATGCAACAACTTGTCCACGGCGTCGTCCAGCAGGCTCTTGATCCCGGCCTCGCGCATCTTTGTCGTCAATTGCGCCTCCCCTTCGCCTTCGACGATGCCCCGCGCCCATTCCTCGCGCAGTTCCAGCATTTCATACAGACCGATGCGGCCGTGATAGCCCCGGCCGCCGCAGTAGATGCAGCCGGAAGGGTCGTAAATGGACGCACCCTGGAGTTTTGGCCGGTTGATGGCAATCGCTTCCAGCCGGGTCATGGGCCGGGCGATGCGGCAGCGCCGGCACAATCTGCGCAGCAGACGCTGGGCGATTGCCAGGCGCAGCGCCGCGGCCACCAGATAGGATTCCACGCCCATGTCCAGCAGGCGGGTCACGGTGGCGGCGGCGGAATTGGTGTGCAGCGTGCCCAGCACCATGTGTCCGGTCAGCGCGGCCTTGATGGCGATGTCGGCGGTTTCCTTGTCCCTGATCTCGCCGACCATCACCACATCCGGGTCGTGGCGCAGGATGCTGCGCAGCGCCTTGCCGAAGCTGACCTTGTCGGCGCCATCCACTTCGCATTGCGCGACGCCGGCTATTTCATATTCGATGGGATCCTCGATGGTGATGATATTCAGTTTGCGCTCCTCCAGCAGCAGCCGGATGGCCGCATACAGGGTCGTGGTCTTGCCGCTGCCGGTGGGACCGGTCATGATCATCATGCCCTGGATGCGGCGCAGAAAATGTTCGATGAGTTGTTTGTGCTGCGGTTCGAAGCCCAGTTTCTCCAGGGTCAGGGAATCGGTCTGCACGGCCAGCAGACGCATGGTCATGCGTTCCCCGTACTTGGTCGGCAGCGTGGCGACGCGTACATCGATGCGCCGCCCGCCGGAGACGAACTGATGGGAAAAGCGGCCGTCCTGGGGCGAGCGCTTCTCGGCGATATCCAGCTGCGCCATGACCTTGAGACGGCTGAGCAGTTCCGTATAGACATGAATATTGATTTTCCGGTAGTCCTCCAACTGCCCGTCCACCCGGAAGCGTATCAGCGCGCCGTCGTAGCCCGGGTCGATATGAATGTCCGAGGCCTGGCGCATGTAGGCGGCGTACAGCAGTTCCTCGCCCATGTTGACCGCGTCGGAAAACTGTTCGGCCTGCGTGGTGGCGGGTTTTGCCAGGGCCTGTACGGCGCCGCGGCTGTCCCCGTAGACCTGCCTGAGTTTTTCCGCCAGGCTGTCAGGATCCACCGACCACAGGCGCACCGGCATTTTCAGGAAGCGCTGCAGCACCGCGGCCATTGCGCGGTTGTCGATATCGGTGCAGGCGACATGGGCGGCGCCATCCAGCTCGATGAACGGCAGCGCCTTCTGGCGCAGGGCGATGTTGCCCGGCAGCTTCAGCGCCACGGCGGGATCGATGCGCAGCTCCACGATGGCCAGCTGGTGTTGTTGCGGATCCAGGCCGACATGGTCCAGATATTCCACACCGAAATGCAGCGTGCCGGCATCCTTGTGTATCCAGCGCACTTTCGCCTGGCGCGTGAACTGGCGGTTTTTCGCCTCGATGCACAGCACCACGGTCAGGTCGTCGCCGAGCTTTGCCCCGGCGCCGGGTATGGACAGTCCCGCGCCGCCATGCGAGCTGTCGGCAACCTCGGCGGCGTCGATGATCACCCGGCCGTCGGAAAACACCGTGGCATGCCAGCCGCTCACCGTCTGGCGCTGGTCGCGGCGTAATTCCTGTTCCGGTTTGTTGCCGCCTTGCGCGGCAATGAATTCCTGTTTCATGGTCTATAAATCTGCTCGTAGAAAAATTCCGTGGTGAAGCTTCACAACCATAATCTCAGGGACCATTCAGGTTTTTCAGCAGCGAAGCCGTTGTCTGTCGTATCGGGCAGGCGCATGCTCAGGGAGACCGGCAGGGCTTTGTAGTGCCGCCCGGCCAGCGCCTGCATGGCGCGCAGGGTATCCAGGTAGTCCCCGGTAAAGCGCAGTTCCAGGATGTTTACACCGGTATCGGTCACCGACAGCGCATCCCTGAGCCAGTGCCGGGTATCGCGCAGCGAGCGCGGCAGGGTTTCGATGCTGACCTGTGCATGGTGTTTCTCCTCGATGATGCGTAAATGATTGACCGCCAGCAGTTCGGAAAGGCGGGCGACGGTCTCGATGCTGGATCCCGTCCTGGCCAGAAAGTCGTCATTTCCCTGCAACTGGCTGTGCAGGGTCTGGTTTTTTTTACGCAGGCTGTCGATTTCGCGATGCAACCGGTTGAGCTGCCTGTTCATGCCGGGAAGCGCATCGCTGGAGATGCCCTGGGCCATCAAGCTCTCGTAGTCCTGCCGGGCTTTTTCCGCGCCGGCGCTGAGCATGCCGCTGAAAAAGACGAAATAGGGCACCAGCACGACCAGCGCCGGCAGCATTCTCTTCAGCCACAGTTCCCGTTGCTGCTCCGGAGTCATCGGCTGCTCCTCCAGTCATTGTTATCCCGCTGCGCGGCATTTGCGCTGCGGCATTTATGTGGCGTCATGCTTGTGCTCCCGTGCGGCTGTTTTGAAACCGTCGATGCCCAGGTCGGTCAGGATGATGCGGTATTCCCAGGGGCCGCCCTGCTGGAAATAACCCAGATCCTTTTTTGTCGGTGAATCGATGCGCCAGCCGCTGTCGCGCAGGTTTTCCTCCAGGTAGGCGACCAGCTGGTTCGCGGCCAGGGCATCCAGCGTCACCCCGGTGATGAGCAGCTGGTCGACAGCGTCAT
>JAJRWJ010000339.1 GCA_024276805.1 Gammaproteobacteria bacterium | reverse complement strand
TCGGTAATAATTGCTCATCATATGGTATTGGAATAGCTATACAAAAGATAGAGTTTTTTATCAACCCAGGCTCTCTCTCCCAAGCCTAAATCTCTTATAATCAATATGTTATGCAAGACACCCTGACTGTGACCTGAAGGGGAAGGGGAAGGAGATGGTGAAGGAGGTTTGCGCAGTGAGTTGGGGAAGCACCTGCCGCTCCTTCAATGACAAGGAGTGATTGACATTTGAAGTGATCATCGCATTGGCCCCGGCAATGAAATTGCTGATGCCCCGGATGTGTTGTTGGCCATGGCTGGAAATGTATCAACGGACTTGCAGGAAGTTATCCGTAAACGACCACAGTTGTTTGCGGAGCTGATCCGCCAACTCAAATCCTTGCCGGATCTCGCCATCCTGCATATCGCCCGGGATATGCTTGACGGCGACTGGTAACCCGTGGAGGAATGTAAATGATTGAACTATTGAATAAGCAACTGGCCTTCCAGCTCCCGACGGCCCATCAGAAGACGCTATGCAGCATCGACTTTCAGCGCACCTTGCGGTATTCGGATCCTCTGTTCAGGCCAGCCAGGATGCCGCCGGGCGGATTTCGCCCACTGGCTGTCCTCTTGAATTTACGATTGTCGTAGTGATGTGAGCCTGCAGTCGTTGTTGCACTTCTGTGGATAAAGCACCAAGATAATCCAGTATTGCCAACAAGGCGACTGAACGTGCACGGTTACCTCCATCGGTTATTTTCAATGCCACCCCAAGGCCTTTTTCTGGCAATGCCGCAATGAGAATGCCCTCAGCACCGGTTTTGGCCAGTACGGAACCCCGGCTCGCCTCGTTCAGTTCGCTCACAAAGGAACCATGCCCGGCAATGTAGAGCGGTTCATTGCTAATGGCTTCGTGAAGGCGATAAATCGCCCGGGTGCGATGGCCGGGCAAATCGGCAGGCTTGGCGAAGCGGGCAGTAGCATACGCCAGTTTCAGCAACGGCATGGTGGGTGCAGGTAATCCGCAGCCATCGATCCCTATCGGGTACTGCCGAAGATCACTATCAGCCAGATCGGAGAGTATGTT
This sequence comes from Gammaproteobacteria bacterium, assembly GCA_024276805.1. Lineage (GTDB taxonomy): Bacteria > Pseudomonadota > Gammaproteobacteria > Methylococcales > Methylomonadaceae > JANEMG01. Next base: position 3,226 of record JAJRWJ010000339.1, on the reverse strand, counting down.
GAAAGATAATTGCTGCAAAGGATGCTGGATCAGATGATAGTCATCCAGCGGCATATCCAGGTGCATTGCCGTAGTCAAAAACCCGGTGTGTTTGCCTGAACAATTGTGATGGATTCGACACCCTTGCTGACCGGCAGCCAGCAGTTCATGGGCGCTCTCGGTATGTTCTGGCAATACCGCACCGCAGGCCAAATGCTCTTCGGTCAATCCCAGTCGGGTCAGCCAGGCTTCTACCAGGTTCTGGTGTATTTTCTCACCCTGATGAGAAGAACAGGCCAGCGATAATTCGGCGTCATTCAATCCATAGCGAGCACTGGCGCCGCTCTCGACCAGATGAATCGCCAGCATTGGCTTTAACGCGGAGCGTGGAAATACAAGGTCTTCGATCTGCCCCCAGCTTTCCAGAATGTTGCCCTTGTGGTCGCATACAACGGCAGAACCGAAATGCTGACTTTCTACAGCACCATTACGCGTGACTTCAACAAAAAGTTCATAGGACATGGGACGGGATTTCCGGGACAGTGGCGCTCTCGAAATACGGAATGACCGCCGTGGTGTTGATATTGATTTATCGTTGAATGGTATGGGCAGGCAATTGCAAGACTACCAGACTATTGGCCGTTTTCAACGAAAATATCATATTGCAGAAACCAGGCGCTTGTCAGCATCAGGTTGCATATCGGGAGGCATCGTTGAGGAGACCCGGCAGAGACCGCCAGCCAGTACCCGTTCGACCACTGTATCATAGCTGAATGCGTGCGCTATCCTGCAGGCTTCCGGGAAATAACTGGAACGCTGCGTCATCCCGGGGACCAGGTTTGCCTCCATGAAATAACAGCCGCCACTTACGTCGGTTTTGATGTCGATGCGCCCAAAGTCTCTGGCACCCAGCGCATGAAAGGCATCAACTGCCAGTGCCGTAACCTTGCTTTTTAATTTACCGTTGTCAAGTGCGATGAGTCTTTCCGAATCTTCCATTTTCGTCTGTGCACCCAGAATCCTGAGTCCGTTGCCAGAAGTTGGCGGGATGATCTCAACCACGGAGGTGATCAGGCCTTCATTCTGCGCATTGATGATGGCGACGGTGAATTCACGGCCGTCCAGGTATTCCTCTACCAGGACTGGTTGCTTGAAGGTGTCGTATAGCGATGCAATTTTGTTTTTATAGCCGGAAAAACTGGTGACGTATGAGAGGTCGTCAATGCCATTTCCATTTGCCGCATCCAGGGGTTTCAGGAACAACGGAAACGCGAAGGGCAAATCCGCTTCATTTTTATATTGATTTGGGGCTGCCATAAAATAATTGGCGGTTTTAATACCTTTGTTGATTAAATGTGTTTTGGCCAGTACCTTGTTGGAATCAAATTCCAGCACTTCCCTCGATGAACCCGTGAAGTTCAATCCATGTCGTGAGAAATAATCGGACAGCCAGATATCGTTCCCGTGTCTGACCGGAATATACTTCACCGCCAGAATGGCCAGGTCAGGCTTTCTTTTGACAATGTCATCCAGATCGTCTTTTGTCCTGCACACATTCAATCTTGTGTTGTACCCCATCCTTCGAATCGCGCCCAGGACGCTCTTGCAGGCTTCTAAAGTTCCAAACCCGCTCTCTTTCAACGCTTCGTTTGGGGTGGTTATTATTTCTATATACATTGGCTGTACCGTAATGAATGTGTAGCTGGCTGAATAAGTAGCTGGGTGAAAATGGTGCAGGCTGAAGAACTCGTCCATCCATCAACGATAGTTGCCCTATGTCGATGGTATACGGGGGGGGGTCTTGCTGTGTTCGGAAAGCAGTTGCGAATGGCGAGCCGCAGCGATAAAGGTATCGCTATCGCGTCGAGCTGTTTTTTAAGTATACCACACATTAGTGGCCGGGATTCCGGTATATTCAGGCCCGATCCCTGTCGGAGCCAGCGGTGTAATGCCCGCTCCGGAATAGCAACGGCTACCGGAGGATTACCAAGCCCGTTGATGATTTGTCCAGCTCCGAACACTCCCAATTGATTGCCTTCGGATGGCATTCGGTCTTGCGCCTCATTAGGCGTTTTTTCTATTACCTTTACCGCGCCTGGCAGGCATCACCCAGCTGCCTTTGCCTGCTACCCTCTCTACTCCCACCTTATTATCAATAAGCCGGTTTTATCTTTCATTTACAATGACTTATTTTTTTGAAAAAATGAAAACACCAAAATACCATGTTCGGAAATTCCTTGGAAAATATGGCCATAATTTACAGGAAGGCGCATCTATTTTCTCTTAGAACTCCATTCCAGCAGCACAGCCGGAATCGACCCGAATTCTAGCACCTCGCCTAGGATCATATTCTCGTTTACTCGATAATCGCACCACAGGGCCGTTCCGCCAAGTGACACGCTATGACAGCATCAAACCAACCAAAAGTCATATTTGATGCCGATTTTTGGCATCTTTTGCCGATTTACCACATAATATATGGACTATCGATATTTTTAGTGCTATTTTTGACATTATTTGCCATTAATCACACTAAAAGGAGTCGGCAATGCTAATCGAATTCAGCGCAGCCAATTTTCGCTCGCTACGCGATCGTCAAACACTCAGCCTGACCAAGGCCAAAGGCGACGAGCTGGTTGAAAGCAACACATTTACGACGGTAGCAGCCAATAAATTCGAGTTGCTACGCTCCGCAGCGATTTATGGTCCTAACGCAAGCGGCAAATCCAACTTTCTGCTTGCGCTGCAAACCATGAAAGAAATCATTCTGGAATCAGCAACGAACTTGCAACGTGGTGACAAACTACCGGTCACCCCGTTCCGCCTGAGCAAGGCCACACGCCATGCGCCCAGCGAATTTGAGGTGATTTTTATCGTCGACAAGGTGCGCTATCAGTACGGTTTCTCTGCAACTGAGAATCGGATTCACGAGGAGTGGCTACTGGCCTACCCCAAGGGCCAGCCACAGCGCTGGCTTGGGCGCGTCTGGGATGGGCAGAAGCAGAGTTACGACTGGAAACTGGGTAACAACCTTACCGGCGAAAAACAACTCTGGCAGAAATCCACGCGTGACAACGCATTGTTCCTGTCGACCGCCGTGCAACTTAATAGCGAACAACTGCAACCCGTTTATGACTGGTTCAATGACACCTTGCACATGACCAATATTTCCGGATGGAGTCCAGGCTTCAGTGCGTCCTTATGTGAAAAGAGCGAGAAAGCCCAAGTGATGGATTTTCTCCGCGCG
>JAJRWJ010000022.1 GCA_024276805.1 Gammaproteobacteria bacterium | reverse complement strand
CGCTCGCCGCTGCGAAATTATCAACTCCATCACATGATTGCCTGCCAGCGCAACAAAATCGCCAGCGCCGGCTTGAATCTGGTACGCATTATCGCCGAACAGTATCCCGATTGTGTCTTGACCTTTGCCGATTTTCATCACCACCTGAGCCATGCGGCAATTGCCTGCTACGGCAGTCCCTTTTCCGAAGCCGCCTGCGCGGTCATCGATTCCTTTGGGGAACGGGGCTCGATGGCTTTTTACCGATTTCATGGGCAGCGCCTCGACTGTCTTTATGAAGCCCGTGGCACAGGCAGTCTGGGCTTCTATTACATGAAGATCACCGAATTGTGCGGCTTCGACTGGCTGCAGGGGGAGGAATGGAAGGTGATGGGGCTGGCGCCCTATGGCAAACTCGATCAGGATCTGTACGAGCTGTTGCAGGCCACCATCTCGGTGCAGGGCTTTGCCTGCCGGCATCATTCCAAAAACCTGTTTGCCAGCATCGAGGCGCTGGAGAAATGTAAACGCCGCCAACAGGACCCCATTGCGCTGGCAGCGGATCTGGCCTTTACCGGGCAGTATTTTTTTGCCGAACTGATGAGCCGCCTGCTGCAGCATCTGCAGGAGCAGACCGGCAGCGGGAATCTGGCGCTGGCCGGTGGCTGCGCCCTGAATTCTGCATTCAATGGCCAGATCAAGAGCCGTACCGGATTTGACCGGATTTTTATTCCATCGGCGCCGGCCGATGACGGCACCGCGCTGGGAGCCGCCTGGCTGGCCTGGCGGCAGGACCAGCCCGAAGCTGCCGAGGCTGGCTCAACAGAAAGGCTGCTGACCCCTTATTTGGGATCGACGATTTCCGATGCGGCAATCCAGCGGTTGCTGCGCCACCACCGCTCTCTGGATATCCGGCATCTGCCGGACGGCATCTGCCAGGCGACGGCGCAACTGCTGGCCGAAGGAAGACTGGTCGGGTGGTTGCAGGGGCGCGCCGAATATGGGCCCAGGGCCCTGGGCAATCGTTCCATCCTCGCCGATCCGCGGCAGGCGCAAACCAAGGATAAAATCAATCGAACGATCAAATACCGGGAAGAGTTTCGCCCCTTTGCACCGTCCATCATGCATGAATATGGCGCGGAATATTTTTTCGATTACCAGGAATCCCCTTACATGGACAAGACATTGCGCATCGTCGATGCCTTGCGGGACCGGGTCGCGGCAGTTTGTCATGTGGATGGAACCGGCCGTCTGCAAACGGTCAAAAGAGAATGGAATCCGCGTTTTTATCAATTACTGGACAGTTTTTACCGGATCAGCGGCGTGCCGATGCTGTTGAATACCAGTTTCAATGTCATGGGCAAACCGCTGGTGCATTCCCTGGAAGATGCCCTGGCCGTCTTTTTGACCAGTGGTCTGGATGTCCTGGTGGTCAATGACTATTTGCTCGTCAAACCAGGCAATGAATGAACTTGAGTACACTTTCGATGCAGCATGGATCGACCGTCATGCCCGGCAGTTTACCGGTCGGCCTGTCATGGGGACAGTTCCTGCCGGACTGGGACGGCAGCTGTTTTATCTGCTGCATCAGCCTGAAATAAACCGTGACAGCTTGTTCATCGCCTATGATTTCCTCAGAAGTGCCTTGAACATGGCGGAAGGCGTTTACCCGGCACTGCTGACAGAAGATAATGCTGCAACCGGGCCTGTCGTTTTGCCCATATCCAGGATCACTGCATTGCCGGAACGCCTGTCGACAGCAGAAAATCAGCGTTACGTTCTGGAACAGAGCGCCGCCGTGATGTTGACCCAGCCCTGCTGGCTGGAAGGAATCTGCCAGGCTTTCTCCAGCCAGACAGATACAGCGGTGCAGCTGATGTCCATCTACCTGCAACTTTCCCGCGAGGAAGGAGGGCATTCTGATCTGTTGGCAACATACCGGTCGCTGTTGTTGGCATTCGCTATCACACCACCTGGAATGTACGACATCGAGTACACGAAAAATCCCGGGTTGCAGCAGGAGATGTTCGATTTTGCTGCTGTACAGCTTGCTCTGGCGCGTTTTCCCCGGTTGTTGTTTCCTGAATTACTGGGCTTTACGCTGGCATATTGCCAGATTCCCACTTTCATCGAAGTCTGCTTTCCCGGGCAGCAGTTGACAACGGCTTATTTCCGGCTGCGCCAGGAGCGTGCTGACAAACAGTTGCCACTGCTGCGGGAATGTATCAGGGATTATCTGGCTTCGTTGTCCGGGCAGCGGCAGACAGGATGGCGGCGCCTGCAGAAAGGCTGTTGGCTCTATCAACTGCAAATGCGGCGCTGCAGGGATCGTTTGTTCGAGGTTCTGGACAAGCCGCCGACCGCCCGGCAGGCTTTCGCCAGGCTGCTGCAGCAAAAAGCGCCGGCGGCCCTTGGACATCACCAGAAAGTTCAATTGCAGGGGCTGTCCCTGGAGCAATGGTTTGCCGGCATGCCGGCAAACAGCCGGGAGTTTATACAGGCACTGCGGCATTCCGGGTATGTACATGGCGGCAATGTTGCAGAAAGCCGTCTGCTGCAGTTGTTCGATGTCGACGGGCCGATGTTCGGTGTTCTCAATGCCACGGAACTGGAGGTAGTAAAGAACTGGCTGCAGCATGGCTTGGACGAGGCTGCGCCGGAGATTTTGCCGGAGCCGGAAGAAACGTCCACTGCGAGCATTTTGCCTACAGTCAGTTTGGCGGCTGCGGGAACACGCTTTCATTTTACTGGCAGGCAGCTGTATTTTCACCTGGTCAATGGCGATCTGTTTCCCGAGGCCCTGCAGCAGGCCAAAGCCAGAATGCGCAGGATACTGCTGGCCTGTGCATGGTTCCATCCGGCGCCTTTTCGGCAATACAGTCATGAACGCTTCGATGCCTACATAGAAGACATCTACCAGCGGGAAATCCGCGCCTATCAACCTTTGCAGGGAAAGCCAGGAATCTCCAGAAAGGCTTATCTGTGGGGGCTGCAGCAGATGGCGCCGACGATCTTGATCGATGGCTGCTGGTTGCAGAACTGTCTGTCGCTGCAGCATGTGTATCCGGCCGTTGCAGAAATTTTGTTCCGTATCTATTGCGATGAAACCGGCAACGGCCGGCTGCAGCAAAATCACCCCTACATCTACCGGCAGCTGCTGGACAGTCTCGCGATCACTGTGCCGCAGGTGCATAGTGAAGAATTTTCCGCCCATCCGGGATTCATCGACAGCGCTTTCGATGTGCCGGTCTTTTTGTTGTCGATGAGCTGTTTTACAAGGCAGTTTCTACCGGAATTGCTGGGGCTGAACATGGCCATCGAAATCAGCGGTTTGGGCAAGGGCTATTTGCAGCTGGTCGATGAATGGTGCTATTGGGGGATCGATCCACGTATTGCCAGGATTCATATAGCGATCGACAACTATGCCTCCGGGCATACTTACCAGGCGAAAAAGGCGATTCATCTGTATCTGGACGAGATCCTCCAGAGCACTGGCGATCCCGTCATGCGGGACCGCCACTGGCGGAGAATCCATCATGGCTTCAAAGCGCTGCCGTTTGTCGCCGGACGCTTCAAACTGGCTTTGCCAGTTTGCTATTTGTTACGTCGATTGGCGCGCAGAGGTGTTCCTGCCGAGACGTGAAGCATTATGATGCTGCTGAATTCCGGGCCGCATGAAAATACAAAAAGTCATATTTTGGTTGTTATCCGGGCAATAATTTTCAATACTGTATCGTAACTCTTCACCACTTTTAAGGTTGGTTATGGCTAGTTTTGTTGAATTCATCATGTACAGCCGCTTCCGGGCGATGCTCGTCGCCGGCATTCTGGGTGGGCTTTCACAATTGATGCTGCCTCTGTCATTGTTCAGCCTGGCGATAGTCGCGCTGTACATACTTCGAAAAGGAGATCGCGAAGGCGGGTTTGTGATGTTTGGAACGGCAGCGGTTATTGTTGTCATGAGTTTCTTCATTGCCAGTCGCCCGGGCTTCACTTATCCTCTGGTCATCATGCTGCTGCTGCCGGTGTATATTTGTGCGGCGCTGCTGAGAGTGACGGCGGCACAAGGGGTGGCGGTTGCCGCCGCCGGCGTCTGCGGCGCCTTTTTTGCCATTGCCATAGAAGTGTTTTCGGGGGATGCCGTGGCCTGGTGGAGTGCCTGGCTGAAAACCGCCGTACAGGGGGTGGAGGGGGCCTCCTATCAGGGTTTCGAGGACAATGGCAGCCTGATGATCATGAATGGCCTGATTACCCTGATGTTGGGATTGACGGTCGTGGCGAGTGTGTTGCTTGGCCGCTGGCTGCAATCACTGAGATACTATCCGGGAGAATTCCGCAAGGAATTTTACGCGTTGAAGATTCCAAAAGCAGTTGTTACTGGCAATATCGCCCTGTTGGCGGTGACCGGGTTGTTGAATCAACGCTTGATGATCGATCTGCTGATCATTTCCACGTTGTTGTATTTTTTTCAGGGACTGGCCGTGCTGCATCACGGAGCGGCAAAGAAAAAATCCGCAATACTGTATCTGGCGCCTCCTTATTTCCTGCTCACCGT
>JAJRWJ010000338.1 GCA_024276805.1 Gammaproteobacteria bacterium | reverse complement strand
CCCGGCTTGCGCCGGCATATTCCAAAAGCCGTGCAATCCTGGATCTATGAACCCGATTCACTGACACAGCGCCTGCGCGATTACTATGGTGATACGCTGCGCGTTGCGGTTTTGTTGCAGCAACGACGCAGACCTTTTTTCAGCGAACGGCGTCTGCTGAAGCTGGACAACGCCAGACACAGTCTGGTCCGGGAGGTGCTTCTATACGCCGATGAACAACCGCTGATTCTGGCCAGGACGGTCATCCCGGAAAAAACCCTGCAAGGTGCGCAGCGCAATCTGGCCCGACTGGGCAACCGGCCGCTGGGCGAAGTGATTTTCAGCCATCCCGGGCTGGAGCGGCTGGAAATGGATATCACCCGGGTACAGCCGCGCCACTGGTCACAGAGGGTGCGCGAAAGATACCACCTGCAGCAGCCGCTATGGGGCAGAAGAACGGTGTATGCTGTACAACACCGGCAATTGCTGGTCAGCGAATTTTTTCTGCCGGAAGTGCTGGCAACACATTGCTGATGCCCTGGTTGCTGCTGCACGTCCCTGCACTCTCTGAATCACTGTGAGAAAAGCAGCTTCATGAAAATCGTCATTCTCGGAGCCGGCCGAACCGGAACCTCCCTGACCACCAGTCTGGTCGGTGACGCCAATGACATCGTAGTGGTCGACATCAATGCTGATCTGTTGCGGGAGCTCAAAGAAAAACTGGACATAGCCACCGTGCTCGGCAATGCCGGCCATCCACCGATTCTCGAACGGGCAGGCATCGCTGATGCGGACATGCTGATTGCAGTCACCAACAAGGATGAAACCAACATCCTGGCCTGCCAGATTGCCCATAGTCTTTATAGGACAAAAACCAAGATCGCCCGGGTACGAGCGATTGAATTTGCCGATTATATGCATCTTTTTTCCCGGGATGGAATTCCGGTTGATCTGGTCATCAGTCCTGAACAGATTATCATGCAGTTCTTCAAGGGGCTCATCGACTATCCCGGGATAAAATACGTGGCCGATTTTGCCGATGGTAAAGTCCGCTTGGTCTCGGTGCAAGTGACACGCAGCGGATTTTTGGTCGGCAAAAGAATCCGCGAACTGCGCAGGCAGCTGCAGCACCAGCGGCTTCGATTTGTCGCCATCTATCGCGAGGGAAAGTCCATCGCTCCCAATGGAAACACCATCATCAAGGAAAACGATGAAGTGTTTTTGATAGCGCCAAAGGAAAAGATCAACGCCGTGCTGGCGGATATTCGCAAGCACGAAGCACCCTACAAGCGCCTGATGTTTGCCGGTGGCGGACATGTTGGCGTCAGGCTCGCACTGGCGCTGGAGAAACGCTATCAGGTCAAGATCATCGAAAAGGACAGCAGACGGGCGGAGAAGATTGCCAATCTTCTCAAGCGCACCATTGTCCTGCATGGTGATGCGATGGACACGCATTTGCTCTCCAGCGAAAATATCGACAAAATCGATGTCTTCTGCGCCCTTACCGAGAACGACGGAGTCAATATTCTTTCCTCGACCCTCGCCAAGCAGCTGGGCGCTCGTAAAACCCTGTGTATTGTCAATCAACCCCTTTATGAGAACCTGCTCTGCTGCAGCGGCATCGATGCCGCGATCATTCCCCAGGAACCCATTGTTGGTGAAATTTTAAAGTTTCTGCGTCATGGAGACGTGGTCCAGGTCAGCGAAGTGCGGGGTGGAACGGCAGAGGCCATGGAAGCGGTGGTCCACGGCACGCTGAACGAATCGGAAGTGATCGGACGACGGGTGGCCCAGCTGCATCTGCCACCGGGTGTCATTCTGGGAGCACTGGTCCGGGATGGAAAGCCAATCGCCATTCATCATGACGAAGTGTTTCAGGAAGGTGATCATGTGGTGATGTTTCTGATGGAGAAAACTCTTATCCCCACCGTCGAAAAACTGTTCGTCGATTGACTGTTACCCTGTCCGGAGAGGCGATAGCATGCGCATAAAAGTGGTCATAAAAATCATCGGCTTTCTGCTCATGGTATTCAGCCTGACGATGCTCCCCCCCATGCTGGTGGCCCAAGTTTACGATGAACAGACCAGCATGCCATTCAGCACTGCGTTTCTGGTGATTTTTCTCATCGGCCTGGTGCTCTGGCTGCCGCTGCACAACTGCCAGGACGAACTGCGCCTGCGGGACGGCTTCATGGTGGTGACGCTGTTCTGGATCGTGCTGGGAACAAGCGGCGCCCTGCCCTTCATGCTCGCCGAGCAGCCACACATGCGCTTTACCGACGCGGTATTTGAATCAATCTCAGGCCTCACCACCACCGGTGCGACCGTATTGACGGGACTGGATCATCTGCCTCACGCCATACTGTTTTACCGTCAGCAGCTGCAATGGCTGGGCGGCATGGGCATCATCGTGCTTGCGGTCGCCATATCGCCAATGCTGAGGGTCGGAGGCATGCAGCTGTATCGCGCGGAAACCCCGGGGCCGATCAAAGACACCAAACTGACACCGAGAATAGCGGAAACCGCCAAGGCACTGTGGAGCATCTATGTCGGGTTGACGCTTCTCTGCGCGCTGGCTTACTGGAGCGCCGGAATGACTGCTTTCGACGCCATAGGCCATTCGTTCTCGACGATTTCCACGGGAGGATACTCCACCCATGATGCCAGCATCGCCTGGTTTCACAGCCGATCCATCGAACTGATCGCGATTCTGTTCATGGCCCTTTCGGCGATCAATTTCTCATTGCATTTTCTTGCACTGAAATGGCGCACCCTGAAGCCTTACCTAAAGGATAGCGAAGTCCGGGCTTTCATGACCATCATTGCAATCATAGGCCTGTTTGTAATGGCGCATCTCTGGCTGAAAGGCACAGACAAAGCGGTCCACGAAAATGCCATAGAGAGCCTTTTTCAAGTGGTTTCCTTCATAACGACCACCGGCTTTGTTTCGGCGCCTTATTACCAATGGCCAAGCTTTGTCCCGGTGATGCTGGTTTTCGTGGGGTTTGTCGGCGGCTGTGGCGGTTCTACCGCCGGCGGGCTGAAAGTGGTCCGGGTCATGTTGATCTATAAACAGGGCGTGCGGGAAATCCGTCGTCTGATTCATCCCAGCGCCTCACTGCCGGTAAAGATCGGAAACCGCCCGCAGGACCCGCGGGTCATCGATGCGGTATGGGGATTCTTCGCCCTTTATATCGTTTCTTTCGTGCTGATGATGCTGATGATGATGGAGGCAGGGCTGGATGAAGTGAGTGCCTTCTCCGGCGTCGCCGCCTGTATGAACAATCTCGGGCCCGCTTTGGGTGAAGTGGCGAGCAACTTTGCAGCGACCGGCGATCCGGTCAAATGGGTAGCCTGCTTCGCCATGCTGCTGGGGCGGTTAGAGGTTTTTACCCTGCTGGTGCTGTTTGCACCGGACTATTGGCGGACCTGACCACGGGGTCCACTTTAACACGCAAGCCATGGATACCTGGGGGAGCAAATCATTACAGGCGCACTCTCCAGGGCGAGCGCATATAAATCACTGTGAAAATAGCACTTTAGCGCACCACCCGGATTCCGCAAGCTGCATCCGGGCTACGTTCGAAGCAGATTTTTCACTTTGTTCATGCCGGGGAGCGCTCACAACCGTAGCCCGGATGCAGCCTCAGCGAAATCCGGGGAAAGCCGCCTCAACCCGACTACGGTAATTTCCCAATGATGGTTCTCCTGATGAATTACCCTGTCCTTTGGGATTTCCATAATTT
>JAJRWJ010000021.1 GCA_024276805.1 Gammaproteobacteria bacterium | reverse complement strand
TCGTGCTGCAAATGCCCATCGCGGATTCGGTGGAGCAGGACCATTACCCGCTGCGCATGGTGCTGTTCGGCCACGGCCAGCGTTTTTTTCCCTATCTCGTGCATGCCCTGCGAAAGGCCGGTTCCGATGGTCTCGGTGGGCGCCGACAGGTATTCACGCTGCAGCGCATCGAACAGCTGGCGGCGGATGGCGTGGCCAGCAGCGTTTATCACCAGGGCAGACTGGAAGAACTGCAGCCCGCGCAATCCCCACCTGTGCCGGCAATGCCGGAAGCGATCAGCATGGAATTCCATACTCCGCTGCGCATCAAGCACGACGGCAGAAATCTCACTCCGGAGGATTTCACCTTCGCCGCGCTGTTCGGCAGTCTGCTGCGGCGCATCTCCATGCTCAGCTATTTCCATACCGATACCCCGCTGACCGTGGATTTCTCCGGACTGATGCGGCGGGCCAGGGAAATTTCCGTCGAAACCGAAGCGCTGCGCTGGCATGACTGGAAGCGCTACTCCTCGCGGCAGCAGACGGAAATGCACATGGGCGGCCTGCTGGGCAGCATCCGGATCGACCTGCGGGGCAGGGAGGATTTCTGGCCCTACCTCTGGCTCGGACAATGGACCCATGCCGGCAAGGCCACCAGCATGGGCCTTGGCGCCTACCGCATCGAGACGGCAAGCTTGCCGGAACAGACCGATGAAGGATTACCGGATAGCATGGAATCATGAATACTGACAAACAAACCATACTGTTGTCGGTCACCGGGCTTTCCCCGCAGGTGGTCACGGAAACCCTGTATGCCCTGCATCGCCAGGGCATGGGCATGCCTGCCCGGATCCACATCCTGACCACTGCGGAAGGCGGCCAGCGCGCCCGGCTGACGCTGATCAACGACGGCTGGCTGCAGCGCTTTTACGACGACTACCGATTGCCGCAGCCGGAATTCAGCGAAGACTATATACATATCCTGCAGCAGGACGATGGCCGGCCACTGCAGGACATTCGAAGCCAGGAAGATAACCAGGCCATGGCCGACGGCATCACCGAATGGATCAGAAAACTGACCGCCGAAAGCGATGTCGCGCTGCATGTCTCCATCGCCGGTGGGCGCAAGACCATGGGCTTCTATGCCGGTTATGCCTTGTCCCTGTACGGACGGGATCAGGACCGGCTCAGCCATGTGCTGGTGTCGCCCGATTTCGAATCGCATCCGCAGTTCTACTATCCGACTCCGTATGCGCAGATCATTTATGGCAATGATCCGACGCGCAAGCCCCTGGACAGTCAGAAAGCCGAAGTGATGCTGGCCGACATCCCCTTCGTACGCCTGCGCCACGGCCTCGACGATGCCCTGCTGCAGGGCCGCAGCAGCTTCAGCCAGTCGGTGCAAAGAGCCCAGCAGGCGCTGGGCCCGGCCAGTCTGGAGATCGACCTGGACAGGCGGCGCATGGTCGCCCAGGGAGTTGCTATCACCCTGCGTCCGGCCGACCTGGCCTTCTACGCATGGCTCATACAACGCCAGCTGAACGGCCAGCCGCTGCCATCCTGCCCCAGTGAAGGCGCGCCGGAGCCAGAATATGCACGGCAGTACCTGCGCCACTACCAGGCCATCACCGGCGAACTGGGCGGCTCGGACCGCACCATCGAAGCCCTGCAACAGGGCATGGGCAAAAGCTTTTTCGAACAGCGCAAGTCCCGGGTCAACAGCCAGCTGAAAAAGGCCCTGCAGCAGGCGGACCATCCCTATCTGATCCGCGCGGTGGGCAGGCGGCCGAGGACGCGGTATGAAATCAGGCTGGAAGCTGAACAGATTTTCTATGAGGAGCTTTGAAATGCAAAAAGAACAGAAACCACAGCATGATTTGCTGCAGCAATCCAGCCGAATCGCACTAGCGGCCTTTTTACACGACTTGGGGAAATTCGCCGAGCGAGCGAGGATCGATGTCGACAAAGAGACGCTGGAAATCAACAAACAGTTATATTGTCCACATCGCAAAAAATACACCGATGACAAGGGCTGGTTCAGTCATGTGCATGCCGCATATACTGCGCTTGCAATGGACTTGATTGAACAGAAGTTCCCCGATTTGATTGGCGACGATGTTGCGCCATTTGCCAGTTGGAAAAGCCGTGATACCGATGATTCATTCATCAATGCGGCTGCCAGACATCATCGTCCAGAGACGTTGTTGCAATGGATCATTGCGACTGCGGATCGAGTGGCGTCTGGATTCGATCGGGAAGAATTCGAACGATACAACGAGGCCGAGGAAGGTACAGCGACGAAAAAAAACCATTACACAGCGCGGCAGTTGCCCCTGTTTGAGCAGGTGAGGCTGGACGAAAATCGGCAGCAGGAATATCAATATCGATATCCATTGAAACCCTTGTCGCCAGAGAGTATTTTTCCGGTTCAGGCCAGGGATTGTGAAAGTGATGACAAAAATAAGGCGCAGAAGGAATACCTTAACTTATGGGAACAATTCAATTCTGCGCTGGAAAAAATCCCGGTATCACACCGAGGCAACTGGGAACTGTGGCTGGATCATTTCGAGACGCTTTGGGGGGTTTTCACCCAAGCCATTCCAGCGGCAACCGCATTCAATATCAGACCTGATGTCTCGCTGTATGATCACTCCCGGGTGACTGCGGCCCTGGCAACGGCTTTATGGTGCTACCACCGGCAGCGAGGGGAAATGGATGCGGTGGCACTCAAATCCCTGCAGGAACAGGATGCCTCCTGGCGGGAAAAGAAATTTCTGCTCATTCAGGGCGACTTCTTTGGCATCCAGGAGTTCATTTTCGCCAGTGGCGGCGAAACCAACAAAAGGGCTGCCAAATTATTGCGCGGCCGGTCATTCTATGTGTCTCTGCTGACCGAATGCGCAGCATTGAAAGTGTTGGACAGACTGAATCTGCCTAGTACCAGCCAGGTGATCAATGCCGCCGGCAAGTTCATGATCGTCGCCGCCAATACCAGGGAAACGCGGGAAAAACTGCAGCAGGTCCAGCAGCACCTGAATGACTGGTTTCTGCAATACAGCTTCGGCCAGGCGGGTATCGGGCTGGCGTGGCAGGAAGCCAGCTGCAATGACTTCAGACGCAGTAGCGGGAATGCCGACAGTCCCTACTCGCAACTGATCAAAAAGCTGTTTACCCAGATGGAAACCATCAAACTGCAGCGTTACAGCCTTTGCGCCGGGAAGCAGACCCCGATCGTATTCACCGAATTTCTGGATCAATTCAGTAATGATATGAGGGAATGCCGGATAGACGGCAAATCACCAGCGAAAAAATATCTTGACAATGATATTCCGGTCAGCGAACTGGCCTGGGATCAGATGGAGGCCGGACACTGGTTGACCCGAAAGCAGCGTATCCTGCTCACAGAAAAACCGTTGGCTATGCCCAGCG
>JAJRWJ010000337.1 GCA_024276805.1 Gammaproteobacteria bacterium | reverse complement strand
GGTACCAGGCACAGGTATTGACCGACAAACTGACTGGCCACGCACACGTTACGCATCCATCACCATTTCCGGAATTGCCGCTGTAGATGGATATGACCCGAGCAAGACCGGCTTGGTGGGCATCGCCCCGGGCTGTTCCACTTTCTATCGATGGCAAATAAAAAAACCCACCGTATCAAAAGGATACAGTAACCGAGCGAGCACACACTTGTTTTTCAGCAACAGCGCACCTTCCGGTGGCGAGGGCGATGGCGGCAGTCTGACACATGGCTTGTTTGGTGTCGTCAATATCGAACCAGCCAATAGTCTCTGGTACCGTAGCCAAGTCGACCATACCGTCTGGGAGCGGGTCTGGAAAACCACGGCCGACGACAACAAGCTGGATTATGAGGCGCTGCTCGGTGATGGCAAAACACCCGCGCTGAACATGTTGAAAAAAATAAACGGCAACCGCTATGAACTGATTTATGGCGATTTGAATGCTGTTATCAAGGAACGTATTAAAAAGCCTGACGACCAATTCAACCCGCGTGATCTACCGGCATTCAGGGAATTCACCGTGGTTTTTCACGATGAATTGAAAACCTTTTATGCCGATGAATTTGTTGAACTGGACAATGAATTCACCCTGGCGGGTGTCGGCGATGGCTTCGCGGTGAATTATGGCTCAAGTGGATTGGGAACCATACTGCTTGCCAACCGCAAAGGATTGGGTCCGGGTAAAGACTGCATAGAATGTGCCTACGAGGAATTTTTTCTGGAGTCCTGGGTCAATGGCGACCCGGCCCTGCTGCCCGGTTATGCGGATGACCCGTCAAATGTACACCATTCCTATCTGAATGACCGGGTGGTATTCCGCAATTTACATGCCGGCCCCAAGGAAACTCATGTTTTTCATTTACATGCACACCAATGGTTATCTCAGGACACACCAACGAGCACTTATCTGGACTCGCAAACCATAGCACCGCAACAGGGTTTCAGTTATGAAATTTACTATGGTGGCAGCGGTAACCGGAATTCCACACCGGGAGATTCCATCTTTCACTGCCATTTATATCCGCATTTTGCCCAAGGGATGTGGGAATTATGGCGAGTCCATGATGTACTGGAGGATGGCAGCCGCAGATTGCCTGATGGCTTGTTGGGCAAAGGTACAGACCCATGGACAGGAAAAATTACCGAGGCTGATTCAGGCACCCCCATACCTGCCGTTATTCCGTTGCCCATGCAGGCGATGCTCCCTTTCCCCAGTTACTTGAACGATGGCAGGGACGACGGGGAATTTGATGGCTTCAACGGTTATCCTTTTTATATTGCCGGCGAAACTGGTCATCGCACACCGCAGGCTCCCTATGATATCGATAACGACGGCGGCTTGGGCAGACATGTCATATTAAAGGGCGAGCGCGAAGTATCCGGTTTATCGCCTATTGAACAACATGCAAGGGGAGCCGATGCGGTAGTACAGCATGCACTGAGAACTGGTGATTTTACCGCTAAAATGATCAATGCAACAATTAAAACCCTGCCGGAACAAGGTACTGAGTTGGAAAGGATTGCAATGGATTACCACAGCCAGGACGTCATATCCAGCAGCACTCCTGAAGGAAACAATGGATATTTATATGTAAATGACGCAGCCCCAAAACCAGGCGCACCATTTGCCGATCCGTGCCGGGGCTGGACATTCGAGCCCAATACCTTTGGGCATATCACTCGCGAATACCATGTTTCCGCAATTGAAATGGATATGATAGTCAACAAGGCAGGGTGGCATGATCCGCAAGCGCGTATCAATGTACTGGATGAAGATGTACATCGCTTTGAAGGACAATCGACTTCTGATGCCAAACCTTTTTTCTTCAGGGCCAACTCGGGGGATTGCATCGAGTTTTACCATACCAATCGAACCCCGGAACATCTGGAACTGGATGACTTTCAGGTAAAAACGCCCACAGATACCATTGGCCAGCATATCCACCTGGTCAAGTTTGATGTCATGGCCTCCGATGGCTCAGGAAACGGCTTCAACTATGAAGATGGAACATTTGCACGTCAGGCTATCATGGAAAGAATCAAAGCCACCCAGGCTCCTGGTGGACGGGCGGTCGATGCTGATTACAACACAATACCGTTAACAATGCCTGCAAAAGATTCCTATCAAACCACAGTACAGCGTTGGTACGTGGATCCATTGCTGGCTGATACACGGGAATGCCGAAAACTGGCAGAAATGAAAACGCCAGACTGGCTTGACCAGAAAGCTTGTGAAGACAGAACCATACGCACGGTATTCACCCATGACCATTTCGCCCCTTCATCCATACAGCAACACGGTTTTTATGCCGCGCTGCTCGTAGAACCCCGCAGCGCCAAGTTTCAATATCCTGATGGTGTCGATATGGATATTGCTAACAACAAAACTGAATGTAAACCAGGAATACAAACCGATGCCGAAGGACACCCTGTCAAAAGGTCCTGTGCCGTTGGCACGCAGGCAATGATCATTGTAGATGAAAGCGGCAAAAAACTTGATCAGAATTACCGGGAGTTTGCCCTGGCTGTTGCGGATTTTGCCTTGCTTTACGATGGTGACAGGAAAAACCCGCCGGGCCTGAAAGACTATGAAAGTGAAAATTTTCCTGAGGACAAAAAACCGTACTGGCTGAACTGCATCATAAACTTAAACAAGTGCAGCAAAAATCTGGACATCCGGTAGATCCGCCTAAAATGCCGGAAGCCATCTCCAAGGATCATCACAACCCCTATCTGGTGAATTATCGCCATGAACCTATACCTTTGCGTATTGGCTGCGAGGAATTTGATCAGGGTGATGGCGATAAAGCTGTCTGTTTTTCAAGGAGCGTAAAGAGACAGCTGTCCGGGGATAAGGGCGATATGGCCTATGCCTTCGATTCCCTTGTGCACGCCGATCCATTTACTGAAATATTTGCCGGTTATGAAGGCGAGAAGGTCCAGTTACGCGTCATTCAGGGGGCGCAGGAAGTACAGCACACCTTGAATATCAATGGTCAACGCTGGCCCCGGGAAATCTCCGACACACAAAACCCGTTGTATGTCGGTGCCCAGGAAATTGGTATTTCTGAACATTTTGAAATGCATTTTGGGTTTAGCAATGTCAGTTTAAAAACCCCATTTGCTGATTATTTTTACAATTTTGGTTCCGTCGATGATTTATGGAATGGCGCATGGGGATTATTGAGAGCCTACAATGGTTCAAACCAGTCGCTATCTCCACTGCCTTCTCCCGAAGATTCCAGACAGACAAAAGTTTCAAAGTCGAACACGCACAATCGACTGATGAAGGACTTGTCATGTGAATCCGAAAAGCCGCAATCATCAGTAAAAATAAAAGATTGTC
>JAJRWJ010000336.1 GCA_024276805.1 Gammaproteobacteria bacterium | reverse complement strand
GTAAAAGATATTCCTGATCTTAAGCATTTATTGGATCACCGGGTGTAAATGATTGCGTTTGACCTTGGGACCACAGAAGTTGCTCAAGAGGAAAAGAAAATCAGTTTTGAACAATTCTTGGCGACCCGGCCTGAATGGCCAAAGGATCGGCCGCCAGTCACGTTGGAAGAAATGGAGAAAGCGATTATTCAAGGAGCCATTTATAGTGCAGACACTTGCTTCCAATCCTTTGAACGGGTAAATATTCAGAAACCCTCTCAATATCTCCTTCGCCCTCCGGGAGAAGGTTGGAATGAGGATATCAAATAAGAGAGGGACTCTGAATATTTACGACTGGTGGGTTTGGGATTGAAGCTGGAGCTTCGTGAAAAGGATTCCCAAGCTAGGGATTGAGAATCAGTTGAAAACTTAAAAAGAAGGAATAAATAATGCCTACTATTGCTATTTTCTACGGCATCCGAATTATGATGTATTTTTATGATACTGGAAAACATAATTTACCGCATATCCATGCTGAGTATCAGGATGATGAAGCAGTGTTTTCAATTTTAGATGCTGAGCTTATCTCAGGTAGTTTGCCGCGTAAGCAGAAGAGATTAGTGCAGGCTTGGATTGAATTACATCAAGAATCATTAATGGTCAACTGGAAGTTGGCTATTTCAGGTCAGGAGCCATTTCGAATTGAACCTTTAAGATAACGGGGTGATAACGATGCGATTAATTAATGTAGAACCCAAGGAGGATTATATTCTAAGAATTTATCTGGATGATGATTCGATTGTGGATTTTGATGTTAAAGCTGAATTAGAGCGTATTCCTTGTTATAAGGCACTTTATGATAAAGCATTATTTAACGCGGTTAAGTTTAAAAATAAACGTATCTATTGGAATGATCAATATGATTTCCATTTGGATCAAATTTTAGAATGTGGCAGGGTGGTGCAGAGACACTGATTTAGAGGAAAAAACCGAACGCAGCGATCCTTTCTGGTCAGGCTGGCGCGGGAGCGGCAGTACTCGATTCCGGATTTCGAGTAAATTGTCGTCGATGAGGTCATGTTGTCCAGTTTTATTGTCCGGTTCGACTGGCAGGTGTTTTAATCGTCCCCATGCTCCGCGTAAGGATGTTGTCGGTTCGCTCCCGCCTCACGGGATGAAAGAGCGTCATGGGCTGCATTCCCTCGCAGAGCGTGGGAAGGATCGACGGAGTCCTGTTTGTTTTTGGCAGTCTCTGCGGGATTGGTGCATGGCGCTTACGCTTATGCACCCTACGGAAGGGTGTTCGGGACTTGCGCGGGTTGGTTCGGCGCAGTGTCCATGCCGGTATGACGGATTGGCTTCATGGATGTGCTGACGACAGGAAACGCACGATCATTGAAAGATGCGCTTCGTGCCGCAGTACATCCTGCAACTGTCGCCTTGGCTCGATGTGCTGATGAGCGGAATCGTTTGATTTATCAGGAGTGACAAGCTGTGGTAAAAGCGAAAAATTCGGGTTTATTGAGTGCGGAAGATTATTTGCGGGATGAATTGCGCCGTGATGTCAAGCATGAGTTGATCGATGGCTGTATCTATGCGATGGCGGGGGCGAGCGCCAATCATGAGCGAATTGCAATGAATTTATCAATTAGCTTTGGTACTCATTTAAAAAATTCAACTTGTGAGCCGTTTGGTTCAGACATGAAAGTGAAGGCTGGCTCAAACTTTTTTTATCCCGATGTCATCGTCGCTTGTCATTTCGATGAGTCCCAGCCCTATTACACGGAATCGCCGGTCATTATTGTCGAAGTTTTGTCCAGGGCAACGCGCAGAATCGACGAAACGATCAAGCTGCTGTCCTACATCAATATACCCGCGCTGCAGGAATATGTGCTGATCGAGCAGGATTTTGTCGATGTCCAGGTGCTGCGGCGCAGGGAAAACTGGTTTTCCAGACATTTTTTTCTGGGTGATGAGGTCACGTTCGAGGCTATTGATCTGACCTTGCCAGTGCAGGAAATCTATGCGCGGGTGCGGAATGAAGATATGCAGGAGTTTTTGCACAGACAGGCGGAGCAATAGTGTTTTTGCGCGCGGTCTTGCCGCGAAGCGTCAGGGTATGCATTCCCACGCAGAGCGTGGGTGCGATCGAAGAATATAAATGAAGCTGCGGTATACAGGCAAGGCAACGGGTAATGTCGAGATTGCCGTGATGTGAAGCATGATTTGACTAAACCTGCGTTGCTGGCAGAAAAGGGCGATGGCCATGTTAAAAATTTATCTTGATACCTGTTGTCTTCAGCGGGTGCTTGACGATCAAACACAACCTCGCATCCGGGTGGAAACCGAGGCCGTTCTGGTTATACTCTCCGCACATGAATTTTTAGCACCCCGGCAGCCCTTTTTTTGCCGATGGCTGCGTTGAAAAAACTTGCTGTAGATTGCTACAGCGGCGTTTTTTCGCCTTGCCCTCGACAAAAAATGAACCACCGAAATGCTAAAAACTCACATGCGAAGAGTATATATTGGCGGTGATTCAGGCTGGTGAGATCAAAATGATAAATTCCGAGGCGCTGGAATACGAAATTGCTCGTATCCCTGATGAGCAACGCCGTTACGAAGCGCAGGCAATGTTGTCACTGGCGGATGAAACTTTGATAATCTCGGATGCGGT
>JAJRWJ010000335.1 GCA_024276805.1 Gammaproteobacteria bacterium | reverse complement strand
ATTCGATCCGCGTGGCGGCTATTTCAAGAAAGGCGGCAAATACATGCCGTCGCTGGTTGCTGAGCTGGGTGATGCCATCGAGTGTCATCTCAAACTGATTGGTTTGATCAAGGATGATGAGCTGGATGAGCACCAGCAGAAGTTGATGGCCGAGAAGCGGGCGCAGTACGAAGCCGCCAATCAGGAAGCGGAGGCCGAGAGTGATTTTCCCGCTGGGGCGCAGCTTTGTGGCAAGTGCAGCACCAAGGCCGTGATCAAGATGGAGGGGTGTATGACTTGTTTGAATTGTGGGGATAGTAAGTGCGGGTGAACGAAATACGTACCCACCCTACTGGGCTGCCCTGTTAAACAACAACTGCATGAGGATAAGGTGTATTAAAATGAAAAATCTCAAAGCTTCAGCTAAACAGATAACGGATAGCCGTCGGCTTCTCCAAAATCCTTATGCATACCTAGCCGGCTCGGGGGCTTTAGAGGCAGAGATACTCCTACCGATCCAGCAGACTAATACAGTGTTCACGCAAAGCCAGCGCAAAAAAATGGATACGCCAAGTCGAGATGCACTGATTGAACATGAAGTACGTAACCTTCAAGCAAAAATTTGGAAGGATCGGGAAAGGTTTTTCCCTGAAGGGGCCCCCGCTGATCCTGTTCAGCTGCTCGACCCCCGTCTTGCCATCCGACACATTGGCTACGAATATAGCCTAGCTGATGATCTTGGCGATTGTCGGGGAAAAGGATCAAGCAGTGGAATTGCAGGAATCATTGATCGACTGGCAAAACGGATCAGCATTTCTCGGGAGTTTTCTTCCCATATTCGCCGCTTTACTGCTGCGCACGAACTCGGACATGCCATATTGCATGAAGGCACCCGAATGCACAGAGATCGTCCTATCGACGGCTCTATAAAATCACATCTACCACGTAGCCCAATAGAACTCGAAGCTGATAAGTTTGCAAGCTTTTTTCTAATGCCAGGAAAACTTGTTCGAGCGCGGTTCCGGATGCTTTTTGGAAGCTCAGTTGCCTTTGTGCTGACTGACGATACAGCATTTGCACTTGATCCCTCCAACCCTGGTGCTTTAATTAGTAAATGTAGGGCTACACGTGATCTATCCAGAATTCTTGCCAAGGCAGAGCAGTATAATGGCCGTCAATTCCGCTCTCTAGCAACTCAGTTTGGCGTTTCGATAGAAACAATGGCAATTCGGGTTGAAGAGCTGCGACTTGTTGAAGTCATTGACCGTTGATATCCCTGGCAGCACGTAGGATGCGGTGAGCCTGCGAACCGCATCGCTCGCGAACTGCGCATGCCTTGACCTCGATTGATGCGGTTCACTGCGTTCACCGACATCCTACATTGTTTGTCGCGCATGTGAGCCAGGTAGGGTGGGCACGTTTTTTGTGCCCACGCGGAATGTGATAAAAAGCTAATACGGATGCGTTGTAATTCAGGGATGGAGTCCAGCCAGCAATGTCAAACTATCGGCGAGCAAACACCGCCGGGGGAACTTATTTCTTCACCGTGGTGAGCTATCGCCGGCAGAAAATCCTCTGTGATGAACGGGTTCGTGATGCCTTGCGTGAAGGGATAGATCGGACGCGGCAAAAATATCCGTTTGAGATCAATGCCTGGGTATTGCTGCCGGACCATCTGCATTGTCTTTGGACGCTGCCCGAGGGAGATGCGGATTTTGCCGTACGCTGGGCAAAAATCAAGCGTCATGTGAGCCTGGCTTGTGGTGATTGCTACAAACGCTCAGAGTGGCTGTCCGACTCCAGGAAAAAGCACCGTGAGTCGATTTTGTGGCAGAGACGTTATTGGGAACATCAAATACGTGATGAAAGTGATTTTAATCACCACGTCGAATATATCCACTACAATCCGGTAAAGCATGGTTTGTGTGATCGGCCGATCCAGTGGCTGTATTCAACCTTGCACCAGTATGTCAGAGAAGGAAAATACCCTGCGGATTGGGCAGCAAAAGATTCGAGTTTTGACGGATTGGGGTTCGGGGAGTAATGAGATGCTGCGTGGGCACAAAAGACGTGCCCACCCTACGGGACTGCGGCGTCCCTTCGAGATTTTTATCAATTCGAAAAACATGGACCACTTCCAGTGGATCGTCGCCCTGGCGCGCATCATCTCCGCCGTGTTCCGCAAGGGTGGCGATGTGACCTTCCTGGTGGACGAGCTGCGTTCCGTGTTTGATCCGCGCGGCGGCTATTTTAAGAAAGGTGGCAAATACATGCCATCGCTGGTTGCTGAGCTGGGTGATGCCATCGAGTGTCACCTCAAGCTCATCGGCCTGATCAAGGATGATGAGCTGGATGAGCATCAGCAGAAATTGATGGCGGAGAAGCGGGCGCAGTATGAGTCTGCCAATAAAGAAGCCGAGGAAGAGGTCGAGAGTGATTTCCCCGCTGGCTCTCAGCTTTTCGGCAAGTGCAGCACCAAGGCCGTGATCAAGATGGATGGGTGTATGACGTGCTTGAATTGTGGGGATAGTAAGTGCGGCTAGGTGGATGTTCCGCGTGGGCACAAAAGACGTGCCCACCCTACGCAACCATGAGTGTTAACAAATGATTTTACCTCAACTCACAGATATCTTTTTACCTGCCATCATGGCAATTTTTTTAGCCTATATTGCTTATCAACAAATGAGGACAAATAAGAATAAACTAAAACTGGATCAGTACAATAAACGCTTTGAGGTCTACATGAATGCGCTTAAATTTTATCAAGAACTTTCTTTACACAGCGAAGTCAGTAAAAACACTCGCATTCAATTTATCAAAAGCAAAGAAGCATCTATGTTCCTTTTTTCAAAAGACCCGAGCATATATAAATTTCTTGACGAGATGCACTCTGAGTCATTCAAAATAACAGAGTTTAAAAAACATAGAAAGGAGCATCTTTGCAATACTGGACAATTTATGAATTCGTATGACAAGGCCCAAGAAACACGACAATGGCTTAGTGAGCAAATACCTCTGTTACGCACAAAAATGCAAACGTTTTTAAATCTATAAGCCTGGTAGGGTGGGCACGTCTTTTGTGCCCACGCGGAACATAATGCAAACCCAACACAATGACGTTCCCGCCACATAACTGAATCCGCCATGTCACACTATCGGCGCGCAAATACCGCCGGGGGAACTTATTTCTTTACTGTGATGAGCACGTAGGATGCGGTGAGCCTGCGAACCGCATCGCTCGCGAACTGCGCATGCCTTGACCTCGATTGATGCGGTTCACTGCGTTCACCGACATCCTACATTGTTTGTCGCGCATGTGAGCCAGGTAGGGTGGGCACAAAAAACGTGCCCACCCTACGAGGCTTTATTATTTTTTACGCATGCTGGCAACTACTAAGTCACAATGTCACACTACCGGCGAAAAGTAGCCTGACTCAAGCCTGGCCCCGTCTGCCCTGTATTTTAGTGTGTATGCCCATCTTCTATCTTTTGTTTTAGATTTGGAAATTTATGTACGGCAAATGCGGCATGACAACTAGCGCAAGATTCATTCATTTCTGAAAAATAAAAATTTATTAACTCTGGTTTTTTATTTTTTGCGGCATGTTCGAGCATACCTGCCAAGTAGTGAAATCTCTGGTCTTTTTCAATAAATTCATGCGGCAATACTGAATGAAGCTCTTTTGCCTGATTTTTTGTCAAGCTTTGTTTCAATATATAGCTATTTTTCATTTTCCTTGCGATAGTTTCAATTTCACTCCAATCGCCAGAAACATATGCGGGAATAATGGACATCATCCCATCCTGCAATGCTTGCATTTCTTGAGATAGCAGATTTCTCAATTCATGTGAAAGCGCTTCTACTCCAGAGACGCCTGCGGGCTCCATATGTTTTATTTTCTCTTCGCCATGGACAGCCATCGGTAACAGGACGATTAAGAGTGTAATGTAAATGGATAATTTCATATTTCTCTCTCCATATTGGGCTGATTGTATAACGCATTTCCCGGCGGGAATTTTAAGGCGGCATCTGTTTGTATCGTTTGATCTTCATCTTGTTTCAGTGCGGTAGGTTGGGGTGAGGGACGAACCCCAACATAATCTTGGCTGTGGCTGTGGCTGTGGCTGTGGCTGTGGCT
>JAJRWJ010000334.1 GCA_024276805.1 Gammaproteobacteria bacterium | reverse complement strand
GGATATCGTGATCAGCAATGATTCGGGGCTGATGCATGTTGCCGCGGCATTGCAAAAAAAACTGCTGGCAATTTATGGCTCATCGGATCCCGGCTTTACGCCGCCATTGACGGACAAGTCCAGAATTATTTCCATGGGCCTTGACTGTTCACCGTGTTTTAAAAGAGAGTGCCCGTTGAATCACACGCATTGTCTGACGAAAATAACCCCTGAACGAGTATTGCAGGAACTGGCGGCATTATGAAGGTGCTGCTGGTGAAGACTTCCTCGATGGGGGATTTGATCCATACCCTGCCGGCGGTTACCGATGCCCGGCGCTTCTGTCCCGATATCGAGTTCGATTGGGTGGCGGAGGAAAGTTTCACAGAAATACCACGCTGGCACCCGGCTGTGCAGCGTGTGCTGCCTGTCGCCATGCGGCGTTGGCGGAAAATCCTGCATAGGAAGGCGGCGCGGTTGGAAATCAGTGCAGCAATACAGCTCATCCGTGAACGGCAGTATGATCTGGTCATCGATGCCCAGGGCCTGATCAAGAGTGCTGTGATAACCGGGTTTTGTCGGGGCTTGCGCTGTGGACTGGATAGCAATTCCTGCTGGGAACCAATCGCGGCGCTGGCCTATCAAAGGAAAGTGTCTGTGGCCAGGGATTTGCATGCGATTAGCAGAATGCGCACACTGTTTGCTGGAATTCTCGACTATAATTATGATCCACAGCAGCTGGATTATGGTCTGCAAAAAGAGACATTCAGTGGCGGTGGCCATGCCGGGCCCTATGTGGTATTTCTGCATGGAACCAGCCGGCGGGAAAAATTATGGGAACTGCCGGAATGGGTCAGGCTGGCAGGCATGGCCGGGCAGGCCGGGATGACTGTCTATTTGCCCTGGGGTAATCAGGAAGAACGTCAGGTTGCCGAAAACATAGCCCGACAGACCGCCAATGCAATCGTTTTGCCGAAGTTGAAACTGGCAGAAGTCGCCGCCTTGCTCGCCCAGGCGACTGCCGTCGTGGGTGTGGATACCGGCCTGGCTCATCTGACGGCTGCTTTGAATGTGCCGGCTGTGACTTTGTACATCGACACCAGCCCTGTCTCGACGGGGGCCTGTGGTGACAGTCAAACCAGTCTGACGCAGCAGCCGGAATCTGCTCAGGTGCTGCTGGCGGCCGGCCTGAAAGTGTTTTTTCATCGGCATCTGACTGCTGATGTGGTCTGGAGCTATCTACAGGAGAAGCTGAAATAGACGATCGACAAAGCCGCTCAGGAATTGCCGGGGAAAACTTTTTTCGTTGTGGAGCATCATTTGTATAAACAGTCCCAATATTATGTTTTGCTTGCCCAGGAATTGATTGCCCAGGGAAAATTGAATCAATCCCAAATCTACAAGGTCCTGCAGCTGCAGGAGCAGATCAAGGAAGGCCAGCTGCCGGCATTGATTATGAAAGAGCAGGCGGGTGGGGACAGCTTTTCCGCCTTGCTGGTAAAGCTGGACCTTTGCTCGGAAATGGATGTTGCCGATGCAATTTCCGGGATGACCGGGCTGGAACGGGTGCATGCCCAGGATTATCCGGATGAACCGCCTTTGGAAAATTCGCTTTCGGTGCGATTTTTCAAGGAATACAGGGTTGTGGTATTGGAGGACAATGTCGAGGATCTGGTCGTCGCGGTTGCCGATCCCGGGGATACCTTTGCCGTCGATGCCTTGAGCCTGGCGGTAAAAAAACAGGTCAATGTGCGTATCGGAGTGTTGTCGGAAATCGATGCGGCGCTGGACAAGCAGTTTGGCTCGGGAAAATCCCTGATGGGGCAGATTATCGATGATATGGAAGTGGACCAGGTGTCGGACGATGATATCGAGCAATTGAAAGACCTGGCCAGCGAGGCGCCGGTGATCCGCATCGTCAATCTGATCATGCAGCAGGCCGTGGAGTATCGGGCCTCGGACATTCATATCGAACCCTTCGAACAACAATTGAAAATCAGGCTGCGTGTCGACGGGGTGCTGCAGGACATGGAAGCACCGCCGGTAACCTCCACTGCCGCGGTGATCTCCCGAATCAAGATCATGGCCAAATTGAATATCGCCGAACGTCGGCTGCCGCAGGATGGTCGTATCAAAATTCAGGTGCACAGAAAGGATCTGGATCTTCGCGTGTCGACGATTCCCACGATGTATGGCGAAAGTATCGTCATTCGTATCCTGGACAAGGAAAATGTGGTGCTGGATTTTGAGAAACTGGGGTTCGCAAAAAAAGATCTCGAGCCATTTCTGGATGTCCTGGATCTGCCGCACGGCATAATCCTGATCACCGGTCCAACAGGCAGTGGTAAGACCACAACACTGTACGCGGCGCTGAACAGGCTGAATACCACGGAACGCAAAATTATTACCGTGGAAGATCCTGTTGAATATCAACTGGAAGGCATCAATCAGGTGCAGGCAATGCCGAAGATCGGTCTGGACTTCGCGGCGGCGTTGCGCTCCATCGTCAGACAGGATCCCGATGTCATCATGATCGGTGAAATGCGTGATGTGGAAACGGCGAGAATTGCCGTGCAATCGGCATTGACCGGGCATCTGGTGCTGTCGACTCTGCATACCAACGACGCCGTCGGTGGTATCGCCAGACTCATGGACATGGGATTGGAAGATTATCTGCTGACCTCGACAGTGAATGGGATCCTGGCGCAGCGACTGGTGCGCAGGCTGTGTGAGCATTGTCGGGAATCCTATCTGGCATCGCCCGAATTGATAGCCGAACTGGAATTACGCAAGTTTGTGCCCGAGGGCCCGGTGGTACTCTATGAACCGATTGGCTGCAACGAATGTGAGAGCATCGGTTACAAGGGGCGCCTGATCATCATGGAGTTTATGATCATGAGCGAGAAGCTGCGCAAACTGGTGATGAGCCATGCCGATGCCGATGTACTGCTGCAAACCGCCATCGGGGAGAACATGACGCCAATGTATGAAGATGGCTTTTACAAAGCACTGCAGGGCTTGACGACCATTCAGGAAGTCATGCGCGTGACCACGGATTAACATATGCCGGAATATATTTTCAAGGCCCTGGACACGTCGGGCAAGATCGTCGAAGACCAGCGAACTGCCGAGAGTGAGCAAATGCTGGTCAGACAGCTGCAGATGGAAGGTTACATGCCCATCAAGGTGACTCTGCAGACAGCGTCGTTCTGGGGCATCAGAACCAGGGCCAAGGATAAATTTCATCTGACACAAAAAGAAATCCTGCTGTTTTCCCGGGAGCTTGCGACTTTGCTGCAGGCGGGTTTGCCGCTGGACAGGGCGTTGCGGGTACTGATAGATCTTGCCGGAGAAAACAGCAATCTGAATCCGGTCGTCAAGGATATTCTGGAACAAGTGAAAAGCGGGAAAAATTTGTCGGATGCGCTGGAATCCCAGGGCAAGGTGTTTTCCAGATTTTATATCAACATGATACGCGC
>JAJRWJ010000333.1 GCA_024276805.1 Gammaproteobacteria bacterium | reverse complement strand
TGGGCACTGGATCCAGGCTATGCAATCCGCAAGTCGCTATACAATCTCTATCATGTTCTCAATCACCTGAATCTGTTTGGCGGTGGTTACCGACGACAGGCGGAAGCTCTGCAGGAACTACTTCTGGCCGAGCTGGGCTGAGGCACTGCAGGAGCTTCCTGCCCACCTGCGGAGCATGTATTCAGATCCCTAGCCAATAAATCGGAATCTCACCAAAAAAGTATCGTAAGCTATTGATGGATATTCCCCAGACTGTAAAACCGGGAGCATTTCAGAAGTGACCTGAATACTTGATCAATTGTCATTCAGATCAGGATCAGAGGCAATCCACCTTCAGCGATTTGGTCTTTTTGTGGAAATTGTATTCACCGAGATGGTGGATCATTTCACTGGGGCCGAAAATGAGCTCGGAATCTTCCCTGATATCCTCCTCGGTAATTCCCAGGGAACGCATCAGCACCGGAAATTTGGCCATCTCGGTCAAGGTCAGCTTGTAATTGATGTTTTCATAGACGGTGACCTTGGCTTTCGGACCAACGACGATACTGTCGATCCGTTCCTGCCAGTTCTCGCCATTGACATTGCGCAGATTCGGCAGTTTCCTGGGGCCTTCGATGCGGAAATGATCGCCGATGAATTGCGCATATTCGTAGAACTCCGCCCAACACTTGGGATCCTTGGCAAATGCGCTGCCGCTTGATCCCAACAGCAGCACAATGGCCATCAGTACTGTACCGCCACGCAACCGGATAATATTTTGCTTCATGATGTTTTCCTTCCTTCAACTGGGTTTACAGAAAGTATGGTAATAGTTTTTTCCCTTGCACGGTGTTCAATGTCAGGGGGGCAAACTATCGACCATGCCGGGACGATTGGACAAACCGCTGCAGTTTGGTCTTGCTCGCCAAAGTTTTGGCTCGTCGGGTTATTTTTATCACATAAGCCGGGGATTTCCTATCCGGATAATACAATTTCCCGACTTGCAGTGCGCCGATCCGGGCGTCATTCAGGAAAGCAGGGTTTTCAAATGCGCCAGATTGGCTTTGCCGTGCTGTTTCTGTAACGCCGGATCCAGCGGCTTTTTTCCCGGCCAGTGCAGATCCTCTTCGGGCAGTTCCGCAAGAAACCGGCTCGGTTCACATTCGCTGATTTCCCCGTAACGCTTGCGGTGCGTGCAATAGCTGAAAGTGCAGGTTTGCCGGGCGCGGGTGATGCCGACATAGGCCAGACGGCGCTCCTCCTCCAGATCGCCGGATTCCAGGCTGTTCTGGTGCGGCAGCAGGTTTTCCTCGAAGCCTACCAGAAACACATGCGGGAATTCCAGCCCCTTGGCCGCATGCAGGGTCATCAGGCTGACCCGGTCACCCGCCTGGTCCTCCTGGTTCCGGTCCAGGATGTCGATCAGCATTGCCTTGGCGATGACTTCCGCCAAGGACATTTGTGTGTTGCTTTCCCTGGCCGCCAGTTTCTTCAGCCATTGCAGCAGTTCCGTGACATTGTCAATCTTGCGTTCGGCGGCCTGCGCGCTGGCGGTATTTTCTCTCAGCCAGGCATGATAGCCGATCTGCTCGATAAATTTTTCCATTCCGGCAAAGGGTTCGTTGCCAGCCAGTTCCGCCGACATGTCTTCCACCCAGGCACAAAATCTGCGCAGCCGCTGCACACCGCGTTCCGGCAGTTGCCGGGCCAGCCCCAGCTCGCCGCAGGCGGTGAACAGACTGATCTGCCGCTGGTTGGCATAGGCGCCAAGTTTTTCCAGCGTGGCCGGACCGATTTCCCGCCTCGGGGTATTGATGATGCGCAAAAAAGCGGCATCGTCATCCTGATTGACGAACAGGCGCAGGTAGCTGAGTATGTCCTTGACTTCGGCATAGGCGAAGAAGGAGGTGCTGCCGTTGATGAAATAGGGAACATTGTTTTCCCGCAGCGCCTGTTCGAACAATCTGGACTGATGATTGCCCCGGTACAGGATCGCATAATCCTGATACCGGCCGCCGTGCCTGAACTTGTGATGAATGATTTCCGATACGATCTGCTTGGCTTCCAGCTGTTCATTCCTGTGGCTCAGCACCCGCAGCGGGTCGCCAAAACCGAGGTCGCTCCAGAGCTTCTTCTGGAAAACATGGGGGTTGTTGGCAATCAGTCGATTGGCAGCCTTGAGAATGCGTCCCGACGAGCGGTAGTTCTGTTCCAGCTTGATCACCTGCAGGCGGGCAAAATCCTTTTGCAGGCGCGCCAGATTTTCCGGCTGGGCGCCACGCCAGGCATAGATGGACTGGTCATCGTCACCGACCACGGTAAAGCGCCCCAATGTTCCGGTCAGCAGTTTGACCAGCTGATACTGAGTGATGTTGGTGTCCTGATATTCATCCACCAGCAGATAGCGGATTTTATTCCGCCATTTTTCCAGCGCGGCCGGCGACTGTTGCAACAACAGTACCGGCAGCATGATCAGATCATCGAAATCCACGGCATTATAGGCTTTCAGGTGCCGGCAATATTCACTGTAGAGGCCGGCCACGGCTGCATCATCGTCTCTGGCCAGGGTGCGCGCCTGATGCTCGGTGACGAAATCATTTTTCCATTGCCCGATACGCCGGGCGTAGTCATCGCACTGCTCAATAGCACAATTACCATCGCCATGATTGATCAGGCTGCGCAGCAGCGCGCTTTTGTCCTGCTCGTCGAACAGGGTGATGCCAGCCTTGTAACCGAGCAGGCGATGCTCCCTGCGCAGTATGTCCAGACCCAGAGCATGGAAGGTGGAAACCCGCAGTCCGCGCGTAAGACTACCGTCCAGCAGTTTGGCGACGCGCCCTTGCATTTCCCGCGCCGCCTTGTTGGTGAAGGTGAGCGCGGCAATATGCCGCGCCGGAGTGCCCTGTCGGATCAGATAGGCGATTTTTTCGGTAATGACCCGCGTCTTGCCGCTGCCGGCCCCTGCCAGTACCAGCAAGGGACGGTCGGTGGTCTTGACGGCAGTTTGCTGCTGGGGATTGAGTGATGCCACGAATGATTGGATTGCAGTTGGTAGTTGTCGGAGTTGCCTGTCGGCTGTATGTTTTATCTGGAAGCACAGATTCCGGCCAGCGGCCGGATCTGGGGCGTGAACCGGCACAGCATGAAAGGAGCTGCATCATAAACGAGATCGTCGTCCACATCCAGCGCCACTGACAGCCATGCCGACATCATTCGCCAGCCGCCCCGACCATGCCGGCGGCCGTGACCGGTGCTCTTTTCTGGTCCGCTGCAGCGGCCACGCCGGGGTCATCCACACAGGCCAGAGCGTCGAAATCCCCGGCCAGGGCCGTAACCTCCCGTTGCAGATGCCGCCGTTGGCGGGCGTTCATTTGTCTGGCAAACTGGTAAAGCAGCTCGATAGTGACGGCGGTATTGTTGTCCAGACGCTTTTGATAGGCATCCGAACGCAGCCTTTCCGGATGCTGAAGCAGCTCTGCGATAGCGACGCGGAATGCTGCTGCATCGCTACGCAGCGCGAGCAATTCTTGCAGCCTGGCCTGCCATTTCCAGCGCATCTGCCAGCCTTCCATGCCCAGTGGCTGAAAATCCCGGACCCAGATATCCACCAGCCGCTGCTGGCCTGGCTGCAACCGGCCAAACCATTTCTGCAGCTCGTCGCTGATGTTTTCCCGGTATTGCTCGCGCAGCCCGGCAGTGGACAGTTGCTGGTAATCGACCAGCCATTGCCGGTTTTTTTTCTGCAGATTGTGCAGCAGTTCCTGCAGCTGTTTCCGGTCAGATGTCAGCAGCAGCTCGCTGAGCACCGGGCTCGCCTTGCGCATCAGATCGAACCAGTAAGCGATGCTGCGCAAACGAAAGCCATCCAGATCGGCACGGCTCATCTGCCCGTTTTGAAACCGGTCGTTGGCTTCACGCAGCAGGCTGGCATAGCGGGGAAGATGCGACGCGCAGTGCCATGCCAGTAATTTCGCCACCTGTCCATCGAGGTAGTGACGCTGCTCCGTGGAAAGCTCCATGTAGCTCTGCAGATAGAAAGTCAGCAACCAGTCCAGATGCCGGTAGGCAATCTGCACGCGGCTGCAGCCGCTCAACAGCAGAGCCATCAGGACGATTGCCAGACAGCGTTTGATATTCACGTAAGCGTCAGCAGATTGCACTGTTCAGGATAATAACTGTTCAGGATAATATCAGATGACCAGCCATTTATCGCGGAAGTTTGTCTGTTGCCGGGTGGCAGCCGTTGTTCAACGGAGCAGGCTTCTGTCCAGCCGGCGGTAGCCGATCGCTTCACTCAAGTGCGCCGGTTGTATCGCCTCCGAGCCGGCCAGGTCGGCGATGCTCCGGGCCAGCTTGAGAATACGGTGATAGGCCCGATGCGAAAGACCCAGTCGGTTCATGGCCTGCTCCAGCAGCCGGTGTCCCGCTTCGGTCAATTGACAGAACTGCTTGATGTCGGCCACCGTCAATGCCGCATTGGCTTTGCCGCAACGGGAAACGGCGATGTTCCGGGCAGCGATCACCCGCTCCCTGATGCTGTTACTGCTTTCCTCGCCTCCCGGCGCGCCCTTGCTTAATAGCTCATGACTGATGCGGGACACTTCCAGGTGCATGTCGATGCGGTCCAGCAGCGGCCCGGATATTCTTGCAACATAGCGGGCAACCTGTTCCGACGAGCAGTGGCAGCGCCCCGATGCATCGCCAAGATAACCGCAGGGGCAGGGATTCATCGCCGCCAGCAGCTGAAACCGGGCCGGAAAGTCGGCCTGCCGGGTGGCCCGGGAAATGGTGATGTGCCCGGTTTCCAGTGGCTCCCTCAAACCTCCAGGACCCGGCGGTCGAACTCCGGAAGTTCGTCCAGAAACAATGTGCCGTTATGCGCCAGCGAGATCTCGCCCGGCCGGGGATTACCGCCGCCGCCAACCAGCGCCGCCGCCGAAGCGGTATGGTGGGGACTGCGAAACGGCGGCCTGCGCCAGTTCTGAATATTCAAGCCGACATCGCTGATGGAGGCGATCGCCGCGCTTTCCAGCGCCTGCTGTTCGGTCAGCGGCGGAACAATACTTGGCATTCTGGCGGCGAGCATGGATTTGCCAGTTCCTGGAGGCCCCAGCATCAGCAGGTTATGCATTCCGGTTGCCGCTATCTCGAACGCCCTTTTGACCTGAAACTGCCCGTGCACATCGGCAAAATCCAGTACTCCTGCATTATTCTGGCTGGCGATACACTGCCGTTACGTGGTGATGCTCTGGCGTCCTGTCAAGTGGGCGCAGACATCCAGCAGATGACCGGCCGGTAGAGATTGAGCCGCATCGACCAAGGCCGCCTCGGCAAGATTTTCCCTGGGCAGAATCAGCTGTCTCCCGGCATCCCGGGTCTGCATCGCAACCGGCAGCACGCCCTTCACGGGGCGCAGTTCTCCGCCCAGGGACAACTCTCCGAGAAACTCATATTGCCCCAGTGCGTTCTGGGGAATCTGCCGGGATGCGGCCAGCACTCCCAGCGCAATGGCCAGATCGAAACGTCCGCCTTCCTTGGGCAGATCGGCCGGCGCCAGATTGATGGTGATGCGCTGTGCGGGAAAATCGAAATTGGAATTCAGGATTGCGCCACGCACCCGATCCTTGCTTTCCTTGACCGCGGCTTCCGGCAGGCCGACGATGCTCAGGCTGGGCAGGCCGTTGGAAATGTGAACTTCGACGGTGATCAGCGGTGCTTCGATTCCCGAACGGCCACGACTGTATAGGATGGCTAAAGGCATGGCGGGCAGAATCTGGTGCGTTATTATTCAGACAAGGGAAATCCGGTCTGGACCGTCTGCAAATGACAGGCCCTGAGCACTAAGCATAGACCAACCTCCAACACTCAGGCGTGGATACGCAGCAAACCCGTCAACTGCCGCCCTGGAATCGGAGTTTCAGCCCCGCTGCCGGATGCGACGCAAATCCAGAAAAATACCGGCCATGACCGGTATTTCAGTTTTCGCTGTCGTCTCGCGGCGCCAGACTGGCCTCGATGTCGGCAACTTTTTTTTCCAGATCCTCGAGCTTCTGGCGGGTTTTTGCCAGCACCGCCTTTTGCACCTCGA
Source organism: Gammaproteobacteria bacterium (assembly GCA_024276805.1). GTDB lineage: Bacteria > Pseudomonadota > Gammaproteobacteria > Methylococcales > Methylomonadaceae > JANEMG01. The sequence goes on along the minus strand of JAJRWJ010000333.1, from coordinate 2,745 downwards.
ATTCCTCGCGGGTGACCAGATCCATTTTACCGAGTACGCTCTGTAAAATTGCCCGGATATTTTTTTCCATGTCTTCCTTGAACTGGCTCAGACCGGGTGGCAATGAATCCGCCAGGCGGCTGGTAATTTCGTCTATTGCTTTGGGATTGAACATAAGTGGGTTCTCATCGTTTGAAATATAAAAATGCTCATTCAGCTGCCAGGGCCTGCTTGAAGAACTCGGGCTGGGCCAGCGCGGCGCTGTGGATTTCGTGGTTATAGTAACTGGTGGCAAACGCTTTTCCCGCGGCATCGTCCCGGCGAAATGCATGCAGCGGAACGTTGCCCGCCATGGTCACGCTCCACCAGCCGGAAGGGTACACGCATTGCGGGAAAAAAAGCGTCTGCTGCCGGACAAATCGCGCTTCGCGCATCGCCCGCCGCATGTTTGCTATGATACCGAGATGAAACAACGGCGATTCACTTTGCTGAATGAATAGCCCGTCTTCACGCAGGCAGCGGCGGCAGTCCCTGTAGAAATCAGCACCGAACAGGCCTTTCGCCGGACCTATGGGATCGGTGCTGTCGACGATGATAATATCGACGCTGTCTGCAGGGGCATCAGCGGCCCAGGCAATGCCATCGATGAATTGCATTTCCGCGCGCGGGTCGTCATTGGCCTGGCACAGCTCAGGGAAATAGCGCTCTGCCAGACGGGTAACCCGTTCATCGATCTCGATTTGCAGGACCTGTTCGACACCGGAATGCTTCAGCACCTCCCGCAGTGTCCCGCAATCACCACCGCCAATAATCCAGACGCTTTTGGGCGCCCTATGGGTAAAAAGCACCGGATGACTGATCATTTCATGGTAGAAGAAATTATCTTTGCTGGTCAGCATGATGCAGCCATCGATTACCATCAGATTGCCAAAACTCTCGGTAGCGTAAATTTCGATATGCTGGAAGGGTGACTGTTCCTCATGCAGCTTCTCCTTCGTCTGCAGGGCAAAGGCACTGTGCATGAACCGCTCATGCTCGGTGAACCATCGTCTGGATGCATCGGTCATCACTTGATCGCGCAGCAATTGTGCCGCTCCCGGATTTTCATGGCAAGATGGCTGAACTATGCCTTCTGGTCTTGGTCCTCTTGCTTATCCCCGGCATCGTCCTGTTGATTCTTTTCCGCATTCCAGATTGGGTTATACCGGTCTTCCGGGGTCAGCTTGCCCACTTCGCTGGGGTAGATATGCCAAAAGGACTGATCGATCGCCGCATCTTTGTAGGTCTCTTTTTTCGCATGGGTGAAGGGACACCACCAGTTTTCCACCAGCTTCACCAGATAGGCATGCCATTCAAATAAAGCGACGCTGACCGGGCAATACCAGGTGCAATTGAAAATCCAGAACAGTTTCGACTGAGTCGGGCTGACACTGTAGCCAGGGTTCATGATGATCTGGGTTTTCATGGTATAGCGATGGCTTTTCCGGTCCGGCAGGAAATCAGACAGCGTCTTGATATTTTCCGCACCCATCAATTTCAAATGCAAATAGGAAATATAGGCGCTGAAAAAAACAAACGGCATGGTGATGATAGGCACGTAGATCAACAGAACACCATAGATTTGTTGAATTAACGTCAGTTTTTTATGGTTTTCACCGATACAAACGCGGTTGCTGCATGTCGATGACCCTTCGCAAGCCTTCATTTTAACCTCCAATTCTGAATCAAATGTGATAGTACCAATGGATATAGAGTGTCCAAACGGCAGGATTTGACAGTCAAATTCCCTCTCCAGCGGGAAAAACTTTTATAGTACCTTAAGGTTGCTGTATGAAAAGTAAAATATCCGCTGTAAAGCAAATCCGCAGAAACATAATATCCTGCAGTCAAAGAACCGGTCATTCTGTCACAGATAGTAAAAAATACAAAATGAAAAACCTGCCGATCAGGGGATAATGAATACCGTTTTCGACACCGCGGCACCAATCATGAACGCGTAGCAGAGCAAACTGCCGAGCAGGGCAAACCAGCGCAGCTTGGTCTGGCTGCGCATCGCCACCACACCCAGGCCAATATAGATCAGCAACGCAAGCATTTTAACGATCAGCCAGTGATGCTCTCTGGACAACCAATGATATTGATAAACCAATGTAAAACCGCTGATCAACAATGCAGTATCGACAACATGGGGAAATATTTTGAGCATTTTCCGCTGCAACTGCCGCGGATCGATATTATTTATCGTGAAACGATAAATAAAGCCGGAAAAAGAAAGCGCGGCAAAAAATATATGTACAATCTTAAGAGTCATGCAGCAAAGGGGTCAAATCTGTTTGTTTTTAATTAAGCGCTGTGTTTTTTCCATAGCCCGCTGCACTTCGCCATCTTCCCGAATCAGTTTCTCGAATCTCGAGACTGCCCCGGAAACGCTTCCATAATGCCCCAAGGCAAAATAGTCAGCAATTTCCCGCAGCGACAAGCCAGCGATTTTTCGGCAGCAATATATCGCTGCGGACCGCGCGGTATTTTTCCTGCCCCGGCCCTGCTGTACTTGCAGAATATTCTTCTGCGACACGCCGAACACCAGCGTCACTGCCTGCATGATGACAGCCAGCGTAGGTACTGACTCCAGCATTTTCACCTCCGGAACCTCGGGATCCGCAGGCAGCCTGTTACGCAGGCTCTCCCGAAAATCATCACTGCCGAGAACGGGAGAGCATCTCTTTTTCGCATAAAATTCCTGAGTATCCCGATCCGTGCCGGCTT
>JAJRWJ010000332.1 GCA_024276805.1 Gammaproteobacteria bacterium | reverse complement strand
TTCGCCCTGACCAAGCCCTATCACGATGCCATCAACAAACGTACGCCGAACAATGGCGGACTGTTTTCCATCACCATCAATCCATACACCTGCAAGGGCTGCATGGAATGCGTCGAAGTCTGCGAGGACCAGGCGCTGGAAGTGGTCAGGCAAACCCCGGAGACTATCGAAAAACTCAACGCCGACTGGGCCTACTGGCTGGACCTGCCAACCTCCAACCCCAAGTACAACCGTATCGATGACATCGATGACAAGATCGGCGCCCTGGACACATTGCTGCTGGACAAACACAATTACGAAGCGATGAACTGCGGTGATGGCGCCTGTACCGGCTGCGGGGAAAAAACCATCATCCATCTGTTTACCAGCACCGTCACGGCACTGATGCAGCCACGGGTGAAAAAGCATGTCCGGCATCTGGAGCAACTGATTACCGACATGGAACAGCATATTCGTCTGAAACTGGCGGAAACCCTGGATATCAGCGATATCGAGGCGCTGCAGACGGCCATCGACGAAAACAAAAATGTCGATCTGACCCTGGCCAAATTGAGCAGTTCGCTGGATCAGGACAAACCCACCCAGCCCATCGATCCCAAATGGCTGCAATGGGTCTCCCAGATCGTCGCCAGACTGAAGTATCTGCGCTGGCAGTATACTTCCGGCATTACCGGCGAAGGCCGCGCCAGCATGGGTATGATCAACAGCACCGGCTGCACCACGGTATGGGGCTCCACATTCCCCTTCAATCCCTATCCCTTCCCGTGGGCCAACCATCTGTTCCAGGATGCGCCGTCGATGGCCATGGGCGCCTTCGAGGGGCACATGGTGAAAATGGCGGAGGGCTTCAAGGCGGTACGCATGGCGGAACTGGAACTGCAGGATGCCTATGACCCGGCCGAACATGACAAGTTCTTTGCCTATTTCGACTGGCGGCAATTCAGCGAAGAGGAATATCTGCTGTGTCCGCCAATGGTATCCATCGGTGGTGATGGAGCCAACTACGATATCGGCTTCCAGAATCTTTCCCGCTGCCTGATGTCCGGCATGCCGATCAAGATCCTGGTACTCGACACCCAGGTCTACTCCAACACCGGCGGTCAGGCCTGTACTTCCGGCTTCATTGGCCAGATCTCGGACATGGCGCCGTATGGCGCGGCATGGCACGGCAAGACCGAAAAACGCAAGGAAATGGGCCTGATTTCCATGGCGCACCGCACCGCCTACGTCGTCCAGGGGGCAATCTCCAATGTCAACCATCTGCTGGAAGGCTATATCGACGGACTGAACTACCGGGGCCCCGCGATCTGGAACATCTATGCGGTTTGCCAGCCGGAGCACGGCGTCGCCGACGATGCCTCGGAAATGCAGAGCAAGCTGGCCGTGGAATCCCGGGCCTATCCGTTGATGGTCTTCGATCCACGCGTCGGCGAATCCTGGGAGCAGCACATCTCCATTCAGGGCAATCCGGATATCGACAGGGACTGGACCACCTATTCGCTGCAATACGTCGACGAATACGGCAACAAAGACCGCATGGATCTGCCCCTGACGTTTGCCGACTGGGCGCTCACCGAAGGCCGCTTCCGCAAGCATTTCAAGTCCGTGCCGCCGTCCAGCTGGGACGACAGCATGGTCACGCTGGCTGAATTCCTGGACCTGGAGGATAGCGACAAGGAAGACAAGATTCCCTTCATCTGGGCCGTTGATCCGGAATCGAATACCCTGCTGCGGGTAACCGTATCGCCCGAAATCGTCACCTCGACGCTGGAGCGCCGCGACTTCTGGCGCGTGCTGAAGGGCCTTGCCGGGGCCGACAAACCCAAGATCGACGCCAAACAGATTGCCGATCAGGCCAAGGCGGAAATGGCTCAGAGCATCGCTGCCGGGTTGCTGCGTCTCGCTGGCGGCGATGCCAGTGCTCTGCAGGGCGCCATTGCCACAACCGGCAATGCCCCGGCAGCAACTGCAGCAGGCGCCGCCGGATCGGCTGCACCCGCAGGCAGCACCCCCGCTGCCGCAGCGGAAGGCTACGAACCGGTCTGGATCGAAACCCCGGACTGCACTTCCTGCGATGAATGCGTGGAACTTGCCCCGGAGATTTTCCAGTACAATGACGAGAAGAAAGCCATCGTCGTCAATCCCACCGCAGGCACCTACGAGCAGATCGTCAAGGCCGCGGAAAAATGCACGGCGGTGATCATTCACCCCGGCACACCCTGGAACCCCGATGAACCGAACCTGGACAAACTGATCAAGCGCGCCGAGAAATACCAGTAATACGGCCGCCTGCTGCCCTGTCACGGCAGGGTAACAGACGGCAGGATCAAAGACCACCAGTCAGTCAAAGCAACGCCATGAACAACAGCATGCCTCGATTATTTCCGACATTCTGCAGCGCCACTCCGGTGGCGATGGCTCCCGACGTCAAGGCAAAGCGATGAACCTGCCACGTCTGTTCAACAGGAAAACCTTCCCTCATGGCATCCACCCTCCGCAGTACAAGGAAGAAACCCGCGACAAGCCGACCCGGCGCCTGGCTTTTCCCGATCAGGTCATCCTGCCGCTGCTGCAGAATATCGGCGCCCCGGCGATCGCCATGGTGCGCAAGGGGCAGATGGTGGAACGCGGCGAACTGATCGCTGTCGCCGCGCCGGACAAGTTGTCGGTGCCGCTGCACGCCACCGTCGAAGGTACGATCCGGGACATCACGCTGATGTCCACGGCAATGGGACCAAAGACCAGAAGCATCATCATCGACACGCTGCCCAGTTCGCCGCAGATCCCTGTCAGTGGCAAGCGGCAGGACTACCGGCAAATGTCACGCGCAGAGATCATCGCCGCAATCAGGGATATCGGCATGGTCGGCCTGGGTGGCGCGGAATTCCCCACCTATGCAAAACTGGCCACCAGTCTGGACTACGATATCCACACGGTGATTGCCAATGGCTGCGAATGCGAACCCTTCATCACCACCGATTTCCGGGTGATGCTGGAAAACATCAAAAATCTGCTGCTGGGCATGCGCATCGTGATGAAGGCCGTCGCCGCCGACAAGGGCATCATCGCCATCGAGGACAACAAGCTGGAAGTGCAGGCCGCACTGCAACCACATCTGCCCGAGGACGGCAGCATCAGCGTCGAGGTTCTGCAGACCAAATATCCCCAGGGCGCCGAGCAGATGCTGATCTATGCCTTGCTGGGTGTGGCGATTCCCAAGGGACAGCTGCCGGCAACCCTGGGTCTGGAAATCATCAATGTCGCCACTGTCGCGGAAATTGGCGCACTGCTGCCCAACAGCCAGGGCTTCATCGAGCGCACCGTCACCATTACCGGTGACGACCTGGAAAAGCCCGGCAACTACAGAATACCGATAGGCACCTCGCTGCAGCATATCCTCGGCGAAACCGGTTTTACCGGCGCAGAGGCCGAACTGATTCTGGGCGGACCGATGATGGGTCAGCCAGTCGCCTTCCTGGACACGCCGATACACAAGGGTACCGGCGCCGTGCTGGTTCTGGATCAACGCGCCGCAAAAAACCGCGACGTTTATCCCTGCATCAAATGCGCGATGTGTGTAGAGGTCTGTCCGATCCATCTGAATCCATCCACTCTGGGTTTGCTGGCCTACAAACACCGTTATCAGGAAATGCAGGACCAGTATCATCTCAACAACTGTTTCGAATGCGGCAGCTGCAGCTTTGTCTGTCCTTCCAACATCCCGCTGGTGCAGCTGTTCCGGGTTGCCAAAGCCATGAACCGCGAAAGGAAGGTACAATAATGGCCAAACATCATCCGCATCCCGTCGTGGATCTGCGCACATCACCCTATATACGCCGCGCCCCGTCGGTCGATCAGATCATGCGCAACGTCGTCTATGCGCTGCTGCCGGTCTGCGCCTTTTCCGTGTATCTGTTCGGCATCAGCGCCCTGGCGCTGATGCTGGTCACGACACTGTCCTGCCTGCTCAGCGAACAGTTTTTCTGCTGGATGGCGAAGAAAAAATCCACGCTGCCGGACTTCAGTGCAGTCATTACCGGTCTGCTGCTGGCACTGACCCTGCCCCCCGGTTTTCCGCTGTGGATGGGAGCAATCGCCGGCATCGTCGGCATCTCCCTGGGCAAAATACTGTTTGGCGGCATCGGCTGCAATGTCTTCAACCCGGCCCTGGTCGGCCGTGCCTTTGTGCAGGCGGCATTTCCCGTGGCGATCTCCACCTGGACGCCGACTTTCGCCGCCAATCGCTTCAGTGAATTCATTCCCTCCACGCTGGCACTGCCATTCATGACCCCGGCGGCGACCGCGGAATGGAGCAAGACGGTCGCCATCGATGGCTTCACCGGCGCGACGCCACTGGCGCTGATGAAATTCGAAGGCGTCATGGTCAGGACCAGCGACCTGTTTTTCGGTACCACGGCCGGTTCCGCCGGTGAAACGTCGGCACTGCTGATCCTGCTCTGCGGCACTTACCCGGTGGCGCGCAACATGATGGACTGGCGCCTGCCGGCCTCGGTAATCCTGGGTACGGCAATCTGTGCGGAATTCTTCTATCTACTCGATCCGGCAAGCTATCCGACACCACTGTTCATGATTCTTTCCGGCGGCCTGATGCTCGGTGCGGTGTTCATGGCCAGCGACATGGTCGCCTCGCCGGTGACGCCCTGGGGCATTGTCCTGTATGGTCTTATCATTGGCCTGTTGACGGTATTGATCCGCCTGTTCGGCGGTCTCACCGAAGGGGTGATGTATGCCATCCTGTTCGCCAATGCCGCCAGTCCGCTGCTGGAAACCTTTACTCAACCAAAAGTGTTTGGGGGTGACAAATGACCGGTTCAGAGCTGAAAAAACCGCTGCAGCAGGCGCCTGACATGCCTTCAGCGTGGCGTCTGGTCTCGACCCTGACGGTCGTTGCCCTGTTGTCCGGAATTCTGGTGGTCCTGGTTTATCAATATACCAAACCGATCATTGCCGAAAACAAGCGCATCGCCATCGAGCGGGCGATCTTTCTGATCTTTCCCGATGCAAATAACGCCTTGACATTTCGCATCGAAGACCGCCGGGTGGTGCCGGTCGACGCCAACACCACGAGCGGAGAAATCATCCATGCCGTCTATGATCGTTCCGGGCAGCTTCTGGGCATCACGCTGGAAGCCGCGGCACTGGGTTATCAGGATGAGGTGCGGATCTTGTACGGATTCGACCCGGACAAGCAATGCATCATCGGCTTCCAGGTCCTGAAGACGGCGGAAACGCCGGGACTGGGCAGCAAGATCAGTACCGACGCAGACTTTCAGGCCAATTTCCATTGCCTGGAAGCCCAGGTCGATGTACAGCACGGCGGACTGCGCCATGCCATCAGAACCGTCAAGCATGGCAGCAAGCAACATCCCTGGGAAATCGATGCCATTTCCGGTGCGACGATCACCTCCAAAGCAGTCGGCCGCATGCTCAATGACAGCGGCCAGCAGCTGCTGCCGGTGGTTGTCGACAATCTGCAATTGTTTCGCGATGCCTATCAGGCAGAAACCGGATAAACCAACTAGCAGGAGGAACGCAGCATGCCTGAAGCAACCCGATCCGAAACACCGATGAATCTGGAGATCTTCACCGCCGGGTTGTGGCGGGAAAACCCGGTTTTCGTCATGATGCTCGGACTCTGCCCGACGCTGGCCGTCACCAACAGCGTGATCAATTCCCTGGCCATGGGCGCAGCCAGCATCTTCGTTCTGGTCTGTTCCAATGCCCTGGTATCGGCATTGCGGCATTTCATTCCCAGACAGATCCGCATCACCACCTATATCATCATCATCGCCACCTTCGTGACCATGGTCGATTATATCATCCAGTCCATCAGTCTGGACTTGTATAATGCCCTTGGCGCATTCATACAGCTGATCGTCGTCAACTGCCTGATCCTGGGACGCGCCGATGCCTATGCAGCAAAAAACCCCATAACCAGAACGGTGCTCAGCGCGCTGGGTATGGGGCTGGGCTTCACCTTCGCCCTGGTCTGTCTGGGTGGCGTCAGGGAACTGCTGGGCGCAGGAAGCTTGCTCGGATTCCAGATATTCAGCAGCAATTATCAACCCTGGGTGGTGATGCTGCTGCCGCCGGGCGGCTTCATCGTGCTGGGCTGCTGGCTGTTGCTTTTCAACTGGCTGAAGCAGCGCAAAACCTCCCGGTTGATTGCCGCAGAGGAAGCCATTGACCACTCCCGCCAGATCGAAACCACTTAAGGAGCTGAGACCATGCAGCCTGATTCCCTGATCTTCATTTTTCTCAACGCCTTTCTGATCAACAATTTTGTGCTGGCACTGTTTCTCGGCCTGTGCCCTTTTGTCGGTGTTTCCGCGAAGCGTGATACCGCCTTCAACATGAGCCTGGCGACCATTTTCGTGATGTTCGTCAGCTCCACCTCCGCCTATGGCATCAATCTGATCCTGCAATATTACGACCTGGAATTTCTCCGCCTGATCAGCTTCATCGCCATTATCGCCTCGGCGGTACAGCTGGTGGAGATGGCCATGAAAAAATTCACGCCGGCATTGTTCAGGGCGCTGGGCATCTATCTGCCGCTGATCACCACCAACTGCGCCATTTTAGGTGTCGCCCTGTTCCAGACCTTCCGGGAATATGACTTCTTTCAATGCGTGGCCTTCAGTCTCGGTGCCGGTGTCGGCTTTGGCCTGGCCATCATGCTGATGGCCGGCCTCAGGGAAAAACTGGAACTGGTGAACCTGCCCAATGTCACCCAGGCAGCGGCATTGAGCATGATTCTGGCCGGCATACTCTCCATGACCTTCATGGGCTTTGCCGGACTGGGTGGCGGCAGTGTCTGACCGGGAATGCCGTCAGGGTTTCTGTTTGCCACCGGAGGAACGCTTCCATGCTTGAAATACTCATCGCCTTCGCGGTCATCTTCCTGCTGATGCTGGTCTGGATACTGGTGCAGCAGGCAGCAAGAAACTACGCCGCCAGACACCCGGAGCTGGGCCCAGCCAAAGAGGAAGGGCTTGGCTGCGGGAAAAATTGTGGCTGCCAGGGCGGCAGCTGCCTGAAAAAAGATTCCCCAGAACAATACGCCAGGAGAACCCGGGAGTTTTAAAGTTTGCTGGTGCTATTGCAGCACCTGATCCTAGTCCCCAGCTTTATTTGCTGCAGTCTCGTAACCTGGATGCAACACAAGGAAACCCAGATGTGGTGACTGCGATTTCCTCTCCTGGTGGGAAGGGTTGAGCAAAAACAACCGATCAGAGAATACCATTGAATTCATTCTTGAACAAAATCAAGCGGACTTTGAGTCTGTTTAATGGTCCTGCTTTGTACCGTATGAATATAAATCATCGTGGTTTTCACATCGCTGTGTCCCAGCAGTTCCTGAATCGTGCGAATATCGTAGTTTGCCTGCAGCAAATGACTGGCAAACGAATGACGAAACGTATGAGCAGTAGCCCGCTTGGTAATCCGGGCATCGTTCACCGCTTTTTTAATCGCTTTTTGTACAACCGATTCATGGATATGGTACCGCCTGTATTCCTGAGTATCCTTCAGTCGCGTCAACGATTGAGCAGGAAAAAACCATTGCCAGACAAACTCCCTGGCAGCATTCTTATACTTGCGTCCCAATTGGTCCGGTAAAAACGTTCCGGCAAACTTTGCCTGCAAATCATCTTC
>JAJRWJ010000331.1 GCA_024276805.1 Gammaproteobacteria bacterium | reverse complement strand
GATGAAATTATCAATATTTTACAAAAGTCGGTATTGACTACAGACAGTGCAGCACGAGAAGGGCTTGCTGATGGAATCAACGCCAACGCCGCGGTGATGGAAATATGCAGGATGATTGGCTGTTCGGAAAAACTTTGATTTGCATGCCAGTGCTGTTTTGAACATTTTAGAAAGCCAGTTGACAGTTGTTCATCTGCCAACCCTGCCAAACCCCGTAAGGATGACGTGGGAGCTTTTGTTGTCAAACTCCAGCAGCATGGCAAGATTTCCTCACTGCTGATTCGCCTCCCCAGCAACCAGTCTCCCGGTTTGATGCCAACGAATACTTTTTTTTTCAGCCTTGAATCCAAGGATTGTTTATTGAGGCAAAATGGCATTCAATACTGTCAACCCAATACCAATCGTCAACCAAGTCTTATCGGCTTTCTTTTCCTCTGAATCCATCTGGATCCCGTACAATCTTGAAACCCACCATGCCAATCAGCAGCGGCAGATTCCGTACTGAATCGCGGTCTTTTTCCTTTTCGTCTTCCGGTAGTTCATTCCAGGGAACCAAGCACGGATTGGTATTTTCCTTTTTGTCCTTGACCGGGCCATACTTCACCCCGGATGCCGTCCTTTCCTGAACCCATCGTTCGTGTTCCAGGCGGGCCAGGTCCTCAATTTCTTCCTCACGGAATGTGAACCGCTGCTCCCGCCAGTCTGTGGAGGGTTCGATGGACAAACCCGCTTTTTTGAGTTTTGTGCTGATGTGTTCGGCCTGCTGGCGATTGGAATCACGATCGGATTCTGACAGCACCGCCCATGACACCATGGATTTATTGTCCGCGACAGAATGGCCACTGCGTTGTTGCTGCAAGACATAATCCTCATGAATCGCCCGGGCCAACCGTTCGCGGATGGATGCCAGCAGCGGATCAGCACCGCAGGTACGGTCCATGGCTGGAAAAATATTCATTCCGACATTCCCCGAGTCTTTCGAGAGACTTTGACATAAAGAAGAAAGGCCATCCAGATGATCCACCACAGCGACAATCGAGACTGGGATGGAGCCCGCTTTTTCTTGCAGTTCCAGAGCCAGAGTCAAAGACTCCGTGGGTTCTTCAAGACAGACATAGATCTTGCCTGGCGATTGCCCCGCTGTTGCCGGTGTTCTATTGACTATTGCTTCAAAATTATCTTCCCGAACAGGATCAAAACTACAGACGCTTGCCAGGGCAGGATATCGTTGATGCAATCTCTTTATATGGTGAACTGCATTGGCTGTAGCCAGGGTGATTTTGAATGTATCGCCAATATTTCGGTTTTCCCACCACAACCTGGCAAAATGTACGATGAAATTTTCTGCCAGTGAACTGTAGCCGACGATGGCAAAGTGATCTGGCATCGACGTTTGACTCTCCGAGACGACAGGGAAAGGTGGATGCTCTCGAATCAAGGCCAGGGCTGCTGTTTCAGGCAGGTTAAACAACTCAAAACGGCAATGGAGGGGCCGGGAACCCACCAGCATTTTTCCTATCAGTAACCTGTGAAATGCCCGATTGACAATATGGATAAAGCAGGTTAACTGGTCGCATGGGCTTTCCCGCGACAGTTGCTCAGCAGCAAATGCAATATTGGCATTGACCCGCTCATCCCCGCAAACGGCAAACAGATATTTCGCCCGGTCCAGTCGTGCTTCGCGAAGTAACGTCTCGCTTTCCGCCTGTCCGCAAAGCATCAGAGCGCCGGCCTTATGACACCGGCTTTGAATTCCTGGCGTGCCCGCAGGATCAATGACTATCACCTTGTATCCACCTTCCTTAAAGCTGCGTGCCAGCGCTTCACCTCGTTTGCCAAATCCACAAATAATGACATGGTTTTTAAGAAACAGCCGGCCGAGCCATTGCAGGCGTTCCCGCAGCAAAAAATAAATGGATTGGAATGCGGTGTAGGTTATCAGTAAAGGAGCAAGGAACATCGCCCATTGCAGTTTGACATTCCCTGCCATGCGCTGGGGGGGACTGGCATCCAGAGTAAAAAGTTGCAGGGTTGAGTAGACGATCTTGGAAATATTATGCTCAATACCAAAGCGCCGGTAATATGCTTCCCAACCCAGATAGCCAAGGATCGCGATGAAACCAAAAACGGCCACCACCAACAGGGGAAACCAGAAAATGCGGAAAATGGCTTTTAAGGTAGACATAGGCAATTGGTATTGAATCTCATTTGTCTGAAACTAAAACTAACGAAACAATTCAAATAGATCGGTAACCCACGCCCAGAGGACAGCAAATCACCTGAGTACTGTGGCGGGAAAAATGACCTTGTTTGTCCATGCGCAAAAATTCGAGGCGCATGGGTTCACCCTGGGGCAATTCGGTCAGTGCTTTACTAAAATCGGCTGGGTATATGAGTGATCGGCCAGCGTATTCCAAGATGATATCTCCGACGGCCAGGCCGGCTTTTTCGGCGCTGCTGCCCGGTGTAATCTCGTGGAGAAAGATCCCGCCCTGGATACCCAGCTTGTTCAGTTGCAGCGTAAACTGCTGGGCAATCCTGGCGTATTGCTGTGCCACGGAGTCACGTTCGGCAAACAGTTCTCCATAACGGGAAAAGACTGTCATAGCCTCGTCGGGTCTGCCGAGCTGGCGTAGCGAGATCGCCTTGCCGATCACCATGGCAGCAGTATCGGTTGGCTGGATTTCCAATTCCCGGTTGATGGCTTCCAGTTCCTCGAGCATCTTGTCCCGGGACTGCCTGGCGGCATCCAGGAGGCGGTTGCGTTCCTGGAGCAACAGGGCAAGCTGTTTCGTCGTTTCCGACAATTGCTTGTTCAATGCCTGTTTCGGGAGCATCTTGCGTGGTTCAAGAAATGTCAGCTTTTGTAGTGTTTCATCGATGCGATTCGGCTTCATGCCTGCCAAAGGCTGAAGGAGCCTCAAGCCGTAAAGGTGTGCGATATGGCTGTAATTGTCCAGCCGCTGGATAGCATTGAGCGTCCTTTGCTGGTTGAGTGTCTGCCACGCCTTGGCATCGGGATCAGCGGGTTTTGCTCTGGCTGCCAACCGATTGAACAGGGATTCGGTGGCCCATTGCACATCCGCGAGGCTTTGGCGATAGGCACTGATGTGCTCAGGATCAGCCCCCATTTTCAGTAAAGCCTGACGAGAAGAATTGCTGAGTTCCAGCCGCAACGGACTGCTGTTGATCGCCTGGCGCAGGCTCGCCACCTGGGTTTCGGCAAGCAATGCCCGGTAGCCGGGGTTCATTTGATTCGTCAGGGCAGGGGCCACCTGCTTCCTCACCTCCCGAAGTTTCTGTTCAAAACTATCTGGGCTAAGCGCCTGTTTGACATAACCCAGACGGGCATCGAGATTGATGGTATTGGTTAAAATCTCGCTGATTGCAGCGTTGACCTCGACCGGTTCCGGGTCCTGAAAACGCTGGTACCAGACTATTCCAGCCACTACGAGTAGTACCAGCAAGCCAAAGATACCGGCAGTTACACCTGCAGCACGGAGAGACCAGCGGCCCTGGGTACCTGCCCTGGGGATTTGACCGGTGATATGGGAAATGGTGCGGCTAGAATCAGGACCGACCTCGCAAAGCTGGCGCACCGCTTCGAGCAAGGGGGCAAAATGGGATTGCAGAGGCGGGTCGTAGGCATTCAGCCACTGCGGCGTGCTGAGAAAATATTCCAGGTCTTCCGACAAGGGAGTGTCCTCGATGCGGAAAGGCAGAATCGGGATTTTCCGGTTTGCGGCCCGCTCCACCTCGCGCAGGACATGATCGGACTGATTGGCATGGGAAGAGAATACCAGGATCAGCAGCCGGCTGTCCTTGATCGCATGGATGATGGCTTTGCTGTAACTCTGGGCCGGTGGGATATCGCGTGGCGCAATCCAGCAACGCAAGCCGTTCTGCTCAAGGACTTCACAGAGGCTATCGGCGACCTCTTTGTTCTCTTTGGGATAACTGATAAAGATAGGCGCTGCCTTGATCATCTTTCGATAACCTTTACTGTCAGGTTCAGGTGTTCCGATTGCCTGTAAATCGCATAGTCATTCTCCGGATGAGCAATTATCATGCTGGCAACCCGAGCGGTTTGGCCAGGAACACGATGCGCCAGTCCAGTACTTCGGTGAGCATGACCTGGGCTGCCGTTTCCGCATGATGCCCAAGGTTTTCCGAGGTATGATTATGTATTTCACTGGTCAGTGTTTCTATGACAATGCCCAACTGTCCGGCCATCGCCGTTGACCGCCGGGCGATCCGTTCAAACTCGCCCTGGGTCAGGATTCCCGCTAGAGATGCCCCCAGCGCGGGAAGAAATGCCGCCAACAGGATTGTCGTCTCGGTCAGATAGGAAACATGTCCGAATACCGGTTCGAGCAGATGAACCCCGCCCGCAATCAAAATAGTGATAAAAAACGCCATGCCAATGCGATGCAGACGATGGGTGACCCGATGGGCACAACGGGCAAGGCCGGCATGATAATCCCTCTGATCCCCGAAGATACCCCCTGAATCGCCAATTAATACCCGGCAATAGGATTCCAGATAGGAATGATTGCAACACACATTCAAGAGGCCTGCTTCGCGGGCAATGGATCGGGCGTGCCAATTCATCCAGGTATTGGCCGGATCATCGTGAGTATCGTGGGCGGGGACCGCCAACTGAGGAGTGGGTTTGCCAATAGGCAGGAGAAAGCGCATGACACGGAGCGTCTCGGCCAGCAGGCGATAATCGATCCAACGCTGGTGCCAGTCATGTTTCCAGCCACTCCAGACGATGAGACCAATGCCAGTAATAATGGCTAATTCGCTGGCGATCAGCAGATCTACACTGTATATTTCAGGTCGCAGTGGCGGGAATAGGTGGCTCACCAGGGGCAGCAAAACTGCCAGCGCGCTCAACAGATAGGCGAGAACGAAAGTGCTCCTATAACGGTCGGCATAATGAATGGCCAAACTGTCCGCCCACGCATAGTGGTCAAGAAAACGCTCTTTGGCCTGATTATCCACTGCGCTGTCTAACAGACCGGGGAGCCATTTGCTGCTCGCTTCTTTGCCGTAGTTTGCGCTACTCTCTTTCGCTGGCGCGGACCTGCTCCACGACAGCAAGCCGACAAACTGACGGTAGGCACCTTGCCAAAATCTAGGTTGCGGCCAGAGTTCCTCATTAAAGTAGTGTTTTCGATTTATCTGTTCCGATCCCCTGAGGACCGGAGAAGATTTGCCCTGTGGGGGCTGAATGATTTTTCGCAGGAAGGTGATTACATTTGACAGGGGAGCGGAATGGATGGCCCCGTCATCGTTCCAGGTTAGCCAGTTTGGCTTTTGGGGTTGGTGGGGATTGATCTGCACAACCGGGCCCCCTCTTCGCAGTGCAAATTCGACGATTTCTCCGGTGCCACCTTTTCCTTCAGCCGGCCGGCCGTCCCAAAGCGCGATAAGTACATCGGCCTGATTCACCACCAGTCGTCCCACCGCTTCATAGGCTCGCTCCCGGCTGGCCTTGTCGGCATGATCGCCGTCCAGTTCAAATACCGCGGTCGCTTGTTCAAGTAAAGATTGATACTGTCTCTTCGATGACTCAGACTCGAAATCAACTGCATAATCCTGTCGCGGGAACGGCAGCGGGCACTGAAGTTCATATCCCAGCGCCAACCCCGCTTCCGCGGCGATCCGGTCAGCCCCCTCGGCAAGCGGAGAGATCAACCGCAGCAGCGGGGACTCCTTCCCGTAGGCTTCACTGACTTCCGGCTCGGATCCGAGTTCGGTCAACGCCTGCTGGATTCGTAGCAAAAGGTCGTGGACGGCCTCATGCACAGCGGCGGTACCGTCAGGCAGCCGGTTGGGCCTGTGACCGGTCACCCCGACACGCAACGCGAGCCGGGCTTTGGGGGGATGCAATCCGGGTGGTTTTGCGTTCATAAAGGAATACACATGGTTGATTTCAGTTTTTGTTGTTTGCAGCCGCCTTCCATGATTCGAATAATGCCAAAGGGATAATCCGGAACCCCACGCTTGCACCTAACATCTCCTCTGGCAGCGGCGGCACGGTGAGTTTGACCGGCCGGCCGTGGCGGATGACGGTCATGGACACGGGTCGATCGCTGAGACGGTTACGCTCGGCAGTGAATTTCCGCCATACGGCCATCGCTATCTCATTGAGTTTGGTACCCCTGGGGCGTTCCGCCTTCCATGCATTGGGAAAAGACCAGGTGCCGTACTGCCAGAAGATGTCGCCGGCCTGCAGTCTGGCCTTGAATGCGGGCTGATAAATATTGGTGATGTTTTGGACGAAAATCACCGAGACAAATGCCTCCGGGCCGATGGGGGGAAGTTCATGATTTTGGGTATCGAAGTAGTGAAATTTATCCACGGGCTCACCAGAATTATGTAAGGCGCGGTGATAGCCACCGGGGCCAACAACCGGTATACCATCCAGCCCGAAATAGGCCTCACTCAGCAGCGCCCCGTCATCACTCCAGTTTCGCCGCCGCTCGGCCCAGTCTTCCGGACCTGCTATCAGGTCGCCGTCGGCGCCATAAAAGGAATCAACCGAGTCACCACGTCTGCGGGAATCGGTTTTTTTGATGGCATAGCCATATAAAGGATTAAACCAGGGTTGACCATCACTGTCGTACCAGGTCAAGACTTTACGGCCATCGGTCTCTATCAACCAGGTACCCTTTGCATGACCATAAAGGCCAGATACAAGCCGGTCCTTATCATCATAGTAAGCCTGTTTTATCCAGTTATTTTCTTTGTCATAGACCTGTCTGCGTGTAGCGATTCCCAATTCCCGAATCCAGTTCGGGCTGCCATCGGCGCGCAGTTGGGTAACCCTGATCTCCCGTCCGCGCTCGTCGAACTCGTTTAAGACGATATGATTGCCGTCTTTGTCTTCGGCCGGTTCATTTTTCAGACCAAAAGCCTGCCATTTGGTCCGCTGCCGCTTGTCGTTCCAGACAAAAAGTATTTTGTGAATTCCCTGTTTGTCCACTGCGGGCCCGCCGTCGGCGCTGTACTGAACGATTCGGGTAAGCAGTCCACGCTCGTTGTATTCATAGCTGATGCGGTGGACACCGTCGGGGCCGTTGACGGGCTGCCCATCCTTGGCGAACCAACGGGTATCGGTATTCGAACCATATTCGTCGTAACTGGATACTTTCTTGTGGAATCCCGATGTGTTGTCGATGGGCTTGCCGGCTTCATCGAAATAAAGCGTCAAGACGGGATTGCGAAAGCGATCGAAGTGTTGAATATAGCGGTGGGCGCCATCAGTTTGGTCCGCCACCGGATTGCCGTCCACATCGAAATAACTTTGCACCGTTTGGTTGCCAGACTTATCATATTCATTTTTGCGCAGGTGATAACCGCCGTTACGCAGGGTAACCGCTTTACCTGTTGCGTCAAAGAACCGCTTCTCGAGTGGCTGGCCAAATTCATCGTTCACCGATTGCCAGCGGTGGTAACCATCGGGCTGTAGGTTGACAGGTTTGTCGGTGTCGTCGAAATAACTTATCGCTGATACGTAACCTTTTTCATCATATTCAAAGCGCACGAGGTGCCAGCCTTCAGAACCTGTTATGGGTCTGCCGTCCTGGTCGTAGTAAGCATAAGTGACAGGTCGGTTCTGCTGATCGTAGCTGAGCCGCTGTTCGTGGGCGGGAAAATCGAAAAGATTGGCGCCCGCTTTGATCGCGGCGCCAGCGAAATTGAAGAGTTTAATGCTGGTGCCATTGCCGTGCTCGTCGTAGTTCCAGGCGACCCGGTGAGCACCCCATGACTGATAAGTAGCCGCTCCGCCGGCGAGGTTGAAGAAACGGGTTTCTGTCTTTCTACCCCATTTGTCGAAGTCGTTTTCCACACGGTATAATCCCTCTTTGAGCAGGGTTGGTTCACCCTTGGCATCAAACGCACTGGATTCTTTCAAGTTTCCTTGTGGGTCGTAGTCGAATTCCTACCCGGCATTGCCGGCGGCATCGTTGATGGGTTCGCTGTGCTCATTCAGGGAGGTGATGCGTATCAGGCGTCCTGCAGAGTCATATTTTATCCTGCGGCCATAGGCGTTGTCCGGTCCCGGGGCGGGACGGCCTTCCCGGTCGGCGTAGCGCAGTTCAATCTCGAACCCCTGTGGATCATAGTAGATTTCGACAAACTCGGCCCGGCTGTGGGATTGGGGTTGAGGGTAGCCGTCGGAACCCAGGAACATGGCCTTTCTGGTTTGCGGGCGATTCCCGACCGATGCCACATCCGGTGTATAGGCGAACCCCCACACCATCCTTCCAAACCGGTCCCGGGCCACCTCATAGACTACTTTTCCCTTGCGGTTGTAGACGAACTCGTAGCTGGCTTCTTTTTCGCGCTGGCCACTTTCGGCTTCGGGATTAAAATAGGAGCCGATGGAATGCTGCCCCGTGAGCTGCTGATTGGCATCGATTATCTCCATGGACAAAAGCGGCCCGAACCGCCCTTGTTGGCTCAGCCGGATCGTCCAGGCCCGGTGGGCGACCGCCATCTTAGGCAAGGGGCCGACGCATCTGGGGGTACTCCAGCGCTTGGTGAAGGCCCGGCAATAGGTCTGGTAGGGAATCCACCAGCCGTAGGCGTAAAAACCTATGCCAACTAAAAGTAGCAATGCCAACCCCGCCCATGCCAGGGTACGCCTGCGCTCACGGCGCAGCCTGGCCTGCAATTGCGCTTCCCGTTGGCGCTCGGCTTCCCTTTCAGCTTCGGCCCGCCGCCGGTCACGGCTTTTCTGGACAATGATGGTGAGCAGGTCGTGGGAGAGTTCCACATGAGTGGTGCCGAGGCGATCCTCGAAACGCAGCAGGCGGCGGTCCACCAAACTTTCCAGCGCGCGCCGGGGGATCTCTTCCCGCTCGGCCTCGGCCACCGGCACCGAGCCACGGAAGCCGGTGTCGGTGAGCAGGCGCTCCTCGACGAAAATCCGCGTTTTTGACGCCAGTCCCTCAAAGCTGCGTTCGTAGAGCCCGTCGAGAATATCGCCATGCTCGGCGGAAACCAGATCCAGGCCGATTTCGTTGCGCCCGAGTCGGAGCATACGGCGGAACAATTCATGGCACATGACACTGAGATAGGCTGGTTCGATCTCGGAGAGACTTCCTTTGCCGACCGTTTCCCCAGCGACCACTGTCACAATCTTGGCAGCCACGCTATCGGATACCCTGCGCCCACCCGCACGCTGGACGATATCGATGGCACGATCCCTATCCAAGGGGGAAAGTACGAAGCGGTTGCGCATCACTGCGGGCAGGGTCTGTCGCAGTGCATCGAGCCTTGGCACGAAGTCCTCACGCAGCGACAGGATGATCTTGCCGCATCGGGCTCGGGTGTCGAAACCCAGCCTTTCCCCGCTGACCTCAATACGTCGCTGAACCGTCTCGGGCATGCGGTTTTCAGCCAGGTCGGCGAGCTGAGTGATAAATTGCTCTGCGTGGGGGCTGTGCCGGCCGAGGGTGAACAGTTCCTCGAACTGGTCGAGAATCAGAACCGGCAGCACCGGATCGTTGCGCGGCCCCCAGAACCGGATAAGGTGAAAGTATTCCCAAAGTGTGATCTGTTCCGAGGTTACCAACGATTGCGGGTCGGTTTCGTTCTCGCAGTCCATGTCGATCCCAGCCCGGCGTGCATTCGCCAGGGTGGCCTCGATGATCTGCCGGGCCGGCGCCGTGGCGGAGCCGGCATAATCGATTCGCACGATCACCGGCAGCAAATTTTCCTCCCGTAGACAGGGAATCACCGCAGCGCGCAGGAACGAGGTCTTGCCCATGCCGGAACGCGCAAAAAGGATGGAAAGCGTATCGCGACGCACCAGCCGCAGGAACTCTTCGGTTTCCTGATCGCGCCCGAAGAACAGGCTGCGGTCTGCTTCGGTATAGAAGTGCAGCCCCTTCCATGGATTGTTGGGGGTTGCTGCTGAAACTTCGGCGTTCACCGTTCCATCTCCCGGCTGCTGCGAAAGCGGCGCATGCCCTTGGTCAGAAAAGTGATGAATTCGGGCGGCAGCCTACCCCCTTGCAGGCTGCTCCAGTGCAGATCCCGGAATGGCGGATCGATGTACGGAGCACCCGGCAAGGTGTCATCCACCACCACCGGCTGCAGAAAACTATCACATTTGCGGCGTTCGTGATTGATATCCTCGGCCCATTTCCATTCCCTGAACACAAACCGGCCCGGACGGTCAGTAGAATCCAGATCCAGCGCACGGGAAATGACAGCGAGGAAAAACCCGGCCCGGGCAATGTTGTCCTGGATCACGTACTGAAATTCCGCTCCCGGTTCCAGGCCACTCTCGTCCATCCAGGTATCGATACCGGCGGCTTCCAGTTGATCCCGGATGGCGATGGCCGCCGCCTGGTCCTCCCGTGCGTAGCTGATGAAAACCGAGCCGGGTTTGATTCCGGACAGTGATTCCTGCTGCCCGGCGCTTTCCCCTTGCTGCGCACTCCAGCGCTGGTGCAGTTCCCGGATGAAGTCGACCGGCGTCAGCGACGTCCAGACCCTGGCCCGGCGCCGGCGCAGAAAATCGAGCAGATTACCATGACCATGGGTGCTCACATAATGGATCCGGGTTCGGGTGCTGCCGCGTTTGCCGGCCAGGGAGCGAACGAAGAAGCGCTCCAGCCAGTCCGGGAAGTCACATCCCAGCAACAGGATGGTCTTTTCGCGTAGAAAATCGTAGAGCCGTTCCGGCGAATATTCCCGGTCGATCAGACTCCAACTGAATTCGATCAGGTCGTCTTCGGTGGCGGCGAATCCGCCCGGATCCACGCAGGTGGCGCCAAATAAATGGAATACCAGCGGCTGCATGCTCGCTTTTTTGTCGATTGAAAACCAGCCGGGCAGGTCGTTTCTGGTCTTGTCACCACCCAGTTTGAAGGCGATCTGGAGCGGTTTTCCCCTGCCGGTTTCTTCCAGCGCCCTGACCATGAGGTGGTCGATGGTGGTCGTCAGATACAACGGAAAATCGCTGATCTCAGCCAGCAGCCGCAGGGATTCCGGCAGGGGCCAGGGTTGCTGCCTGATGACTTCGTCGATTTCATATTCGAGATCGCCGGCCACCAATTCACGGTCGGAAGCAATGATATGATTGGCCACCTGATAGAGAAGCGGAACGCTGTTTGCCGATGGTAGGGATGCCATTCGCCTTCGTTGTGCCAGTTCCATTCCCCACAGGTCGTAAAGCGGCTTTTTTTGCTGATTCTCCTCAACGAGCATGATTTCCGGGCCGATCACCGGGATCACCAGCCCCCGCTGCATCAGCGTGAGCAATTTGTCCCATTCGCTGCCCGAAGGCAGGGATCCTGAGGAGTCCTGCCGGGAAGCCGGGGTTGTCAGGCTGCCACCTTCATTCATGACCGTTTGGCTCCGCAACCGGGACAGAACTTGGCGCCCTGCGGTATCTGTGCGCCGCAGGCGGGACAGTAAGCAGCCTGTTCTCCAACCACAGATGACTGTCCTTCGGCATGTGGCGCGTGTGCCTTCAGACTCGCCTCCACGAATCCGATTGCCTCGTCGTCGAGTTTGGCCTGCCGTACCATGCCCCACATTTGGGAAATCAGCACCGGCCAGAAAACCAGGTAACCGATTGCCAGTGGGATGCCCTGGGTACCGAAAAGACCGACGTCGGCTTTAACCGTCGTCACCATCGGGGAGGGTTCGATGGAAATTTTCAGGGCCGTCTTCAATCCCACCACGGTCTTGAACAGGTTTCCCTTGGTGATGCTGATAGCCCAGCCGCCGGTGATGGTTTGTTCGCCCGCGACCTCATAGCCCTGTTTCTGGAAATAGTCCATCGTTTCGTTGGCTACCGGTGTCAGATCGGACAATACGATGGGTAAAATTTTACTTGATTCAAACATCGCCATTGGCTTTTCCTCGCTGGATAATTCAGGTAAATGGCTCCTGAAGAGTTTTGTTGGGCACATCGCTTACGCTCCCTTGCCCAACCTGCAAAAACACGCCCCCTATATCGTAAGGTTTCAGACTTTCATGATTGAATAAGCGTGCATGTAGGCCGACAATGCTTATACTTCCCGCAGGCGGTGCAATGCGTAGAGCACCGCCAGCTCGGTAATTGCCTCAGTGGCCAATGGCTTGACATTGGCCGGCAGGGCACCCTCCAACTGGTGGAGCAATTCTGTCACCCTGTCGGCGTGGGTCAGGATTTCGTCGTCGGTCACCACATTGTCCGCCATGATTTTTTTGAACGACGGCATTTCGGCGACGTATTCGTCCAGCATCAGGATGCCGGTTTTCGGGTCGAACCAGGGTTTATCCATTTTGAGTCTCCTCTGTGGAGTTGTGATTAGGGGGCAGGGTCTGACCGCAGCTGCCGCAAAATTTCCAGTTGCTCTGAACTGGAGCCTGGCAATGGGGGCAGGTCAAGGCTTGCACAGGATTATGTAATGTTTCGACCACCTTGGCATATTCCGGCGTATCAGACCAGCGCATCAGTTCCCGGGTACGTACCGAAGCAAAGGGATGATTCGCGTTCATGATCGCCAGATTCTGCAACAGGTTGTCCCATTGGTTTTCCAACAGTTGGTCATAGGCATTGGCCTGCTGGGCGTACAGTTCCAGATCGATTTTTTCGGTGATTGACTTGGGACCACCAGCCAGACGGACCATGGTCTCGATCATCGACTTCGGGTTTTTCATGACGACCGCTGCTACCCGATCCGCCGACAATTCCGAGCGCCGGAACCAGTACAGCAAGGCAAGGCGTAGCGGCTCGGACATCAGAGCCACAGGACCGAACACCGCCGAGCCGTATTGCAGCAGCATCATGGTCATGGTGTGATAAAGGACATGGTGACAGAGAATATGCCCGCACTCGTGGGTGATGACCGCCTGCAACTCGTCCTCGTCGAGGTATTCCACCAGTCCCGAGGTCAGGGTGATGAACACCTTGGTATCGCCCTGGGTGTAGGCGTTGGGCATCGGATTCATTTCCAGATAGAATTCCGGCTCCTCGATACCCAGGGTTTCACAGATGGGCGGCAGGTGGCGGTAGAGTTCGGGTAGTTGTCTGGGACTCAGACGGATCTTTTCCGCCATGCTCAAACCGTGGATCATCCGCTCATTGAAAAGCTTGATGAAGCTCTTTACTGCGGTGGAAAACAGCGGCACTGCCTTGAGGCTTTCCAGCGCGGCCACGTCTTCAGGGTGCATCAGGGCGTTGGGAGAGATTTTCATTTAAGCGACCTCTTCTTGTGGATTGGGTTAGTGTTCATTTGGCCAGTCTGCGGTCCGGGCAGGGGTTCAAGCGTTGGCGCGATCGGTTTTAGCGGACCGGAAACCGCCAGTGCTTGCTTGACGCGCTGCTCAACTTCCTCAGCCGGCAGGCCCATGGTTTTTAGCAGGCCGCGGTAATTTCGCAAAGCTGTCTGCATATGCGGATGCTCGTAACCAGTTTTGCGCTCGAATTCGTGCAAAATGATGAGAGTCCGACGCATCAAAGGCTCGGCCTCAGTCGGGCGGTTGGTGGCATAGAACAGCCTGGCCAAGCTGTTGAGATCCGTGGCGACTTTGGGGTGGTCCGGCCCATAGGCTCTCTCGTCGATGTCTAGGGCCCGGAGGAAGAGGGGTTCGGCTTCGATCAAGCGATTGGTGTCCTGGAGCAGCCAGGCTAGGTTGTTGAGATTGGTCGCAACGTTGGGATGATCGGGCCCATAGGCTTTTTCATTGATAGTCAAGGCGCGGCGGTAGAGAGGCTCGGCTTCGGTCAGGCGGTTGCTGTCCTGAAGTACAGATGATAGGTTGTTGAGATCGGTCGCGATATTGGGGTGATCGGGTCCATAGGCCTTTTCGTCGATGCTCAGAGCGCGGATGAGTAGTGGCTCGGCCTCAGCCAGACGGTTGGTGTCTATAAACAGAGTGGCCAGGTTGTTAAGGGCACTTGCGACCTTGGGGTGATCTGGCCCATAGGCTTTTTCATTGATGGCTAGGGCACGGATGAAGAGAGGCCCGGCCTCGGTCGGGCGATTTGTGGCTTGGAGCAGCAAGGCAAGGTTGTTGAGATTGGTCGCAACGTTGGGATGGTCGGCCCCATAGGCTTTTTCATTGATAGCCAAGGCGCGGCGGTAGAGAGGATTGGCCTCGGTTAGGTGGTTAGTAACATAGAGGAGCGAAGCCAGGTTGTTAAGGCGAATAGCAACTTCAGGATGGTCTGGCCCATAAGCCTTTTCATCGATGGCCAGAGCCCGGCGGAACAGGGGCTCAGCCTTGGATAGGCGATTGGTATCCTGAAACAGCAAAGCCAGGTTGTTGATGATAGCTGAGACATTGGTATGGTTGGCCCCATAGTCTTTTTCTTCAATGGCCAAGGCGCGGCGTAAAAGGGATTCGGCCTTCTCCCACAGTGATGTCTGTCGATACAATTCAGCCAGTGAGTTGGCTGCAATTGCCCATGCATCGTCGTCTTGAGTGCGATCAATGGCGTCTTGAAGGTGTTTTTCGGCTTCCCCGTAGCGACCAAGATCAAAAAGCAGATCGCCCAGTTGTCGGTGCGCATGTGACCATTCGGGGGCTTTGGCTACAACGGTTCGATAGCTGGCCAGCGCCTTGTCCCAGTCGAGATTTCCCGCCTGAAGCTGGGCTTCGAGTAGCAGCGGCTCCAGAGCCTGCCGCTTGCGGGTGCGGGCGGTTTGTTCCTCGGTCGCCAGCCGGTCGACCCGAGCCAGCAAGTCCTGACGGTGGCTGTCCAGATAGGCCAGGGCGTCATCGGGTCCCTCTTGAGACAGAATCCGTGAAGCTTCGCGGAACACCGGATCGGCATCCCCGGCCAAACCCTGTTCGATGAAACGGACCAAGTCCCCCACCTGCCCCAGCGCCGCCTCGCGCTGGCGTTCCAGCTGGCGGATATCTTGCCAGTCGGCGCCTTTGTCCCGTAGCACCTGGAGTCGTTGCTCCGCTTTGGTCAGAATACTGCGCCGCAGCCGCTCCGCCATTTGGGCCGGATCGATGACTGCGCTTGCTACCTGCCCGAGCTGTTGTTTCTGCTGCCAGACGCCGTAGCCGATACCGACCAGCACCAACACCAATACAGCGATACCGACGCCGATTCCGGTTGCATAGCGGCCGATCCGGCGGCGCAGTCGCTGGAGTTCGAGCTGTAACTCTCGCACCTTGGTGGCAATCTGGTTTTTTTCTTCAATCTCGGTAAATAGTTTATCGTCTTCCAGGATCGCTTCGCGGTGAACCTGCTGGAGTCGTTGCTTGTCTTCCGTTTCCGGATCGCAGGTGTCGTAGGGGAATTTCTCCGGGCAAATAAATACGTACAGCTTCTTGCCCAGTTTCCTGGCCAGGTCGTATTCCATCTGGGTGTAGGAACGCCGTGGCGTGTCTGGCGGCAATTTGGAAGGGTCTGGCTCTGCTCCGTAATGGCAACCGGCAATATGTATCACCGCCTCGCAGGATTGGATCTTGTCCTCGAGCATGTCGGAAACTTTGCGGTAGTCGGGCGGGAAAGGGGTCTGTTCGACCGGATGACAATCGATCGCCAGCAGTGCATCCTTCACTAGCTGGCGCACTGAACCAAGATCACCCGAGGTGGCCGAAATGAAAACCCGTGGGCCTGGACTATGCTGCATGATCGAATTGATCCTGGTAAGCTGGTTTTACCGCTTACTGGCTATCAATTGCCCATAGACAACAGGATAGCGTTCAATACCCCTATGCCAATTCCCACTATCAGCCACATCTTGCCGGCCTTCTTCTCTTCCGGATGATCCTTGAGCAGATAGATGATGCCCATGATGACTCCAATGATAGGAAGAAATACAGTGGCCGCAAGAATACCGAGATAAAGCTTTTTAGATACGACTGCGCCTCCTGCATTGGAGTTATCACTCAGTACCGTATTGATGATTGAAGGTGAGAAAGTGGAAGTATTATGCTTTTCTTCTCTATTCGGGGATTCAGGTATGGAAGTGGATGCATTAGGTAACTTGCTACCGCATTGAATACAGTATTGTTCATTGTTGTTTGAGGCTTGGTGGCCACATTCGGGACAAAACATATCGAACTCCTTATTTAGGAGCGAGCACGAAATAAACATGGCAACTGTCAATCAGTAAGCGGGACTTTAGCCCCGCACAAGTCGAGCGATGTCAAAGCTTCACTGTCAGGTTGTCGAAATTATTTTGCGTTCATTCCTTGGTTGAGGATTCTAAAAAATATTTTCTGCTTCCAGTTTCAGTATACGCTTTGTAAATCCAGCGAACAAAAATTTAATTCGGCACCATTTGAGCAGTGATGAATGGATGCAAGACCATCGGCTGTTCGGAAAAACTCTGATTGCCAGCACTGTTTTGACGATTTAGCTATGGCATACGCTTTTCAGGGATGGGTTTCTGTCGGTCGGGTTGCGGCCTCTGGATTTTTTGCCTTACTGATGGATATTAAGTGCAAGCGCATATAAATCGCCGTGAAAATAGCGCCTTAGCATACCACCCGGATTCCGCAAGCTGCATCCGGGCTACGGTAGATTCAGGATTTGCCGCTTTGTTCATGCCGAAGAGTGCTGATAACCGTAGCCTGGATGCAGCCGCAGCGGAATCCGGGAAAAGTCTCCTCAACCTGGATACGCTCATCAGCTGTTGGCAGTTCTTCTGATGGATTTCCATATCCTTTTGGTTTTTCATGATTTTATATGCGCTCGCCGTGGATGGATATCGGATTTAGCGGCATTCACCATGTCTTGATAGTACTGCTCCCGGTATTCCTGTAGCAGACGCTGCATCTTCTTCCGGGCAATGCCGTTTTCGGCCAATACCAGTTCACCCAGTCTGAGGCTGGCCTCGAGATTTTCCGAGACCACGTTGCTGGCGCCGTAGCGCAACAGCTGTTGGCAATGTTTGCTGTCCCGTGCCCGGGCATGGATGATCAGCTTAGGAAAGTTTTGGTGAACCAGGCAGACCAGCTGTTTGGTATGCAGATCATTGTCCAGTGCCGCGACCAGCATGGAAGCGTGTTCGATACCGGCGGAGCGCAGCACCTCCAGACGGCTGGCATTGCCATAATACACGCTGAAGCCCTGTTCTTTTCCCCATGCGACGCGCTCCTGGTTGAAGTCCAGGGCGAGATAGGGGATATCTGCCGTTTGTGTCAATGCCGCAATGCGTTTGCCGACCCTGCCAAACCCGGCGATGATGACATGGGGG
>JAJRWJ010000330.1 GCA_024276805.1 Gammaproteobacteria bacterium | reverse complement strand
TGCTATTCGCTCATGCTTATCATGACAGATGCAGAAAAATTTATCTACCCTCTAAAACGAAAAATATTTTTTTAATTCGCTGGGAATGCCCTAAAACTCTGGCGTTAATAACACATGCGTCAGTGCTGGAATTTTTAACACTGTATTTTTATACTTCCCCGCCGGCACATGAAACGCTAAAAGAACATTCATCACTTGGCAATCCGACCGCCCTTTGATCCAGGGCGACTTCGGAGAGATTTGAAGTAACTTGTAGTTTTCGCTATGCACTTTCCTATGCGACATAACCAAAAGGATATGGCCATCCATCACGAGAACTATCATGAGGAGATTAGCATAGCTGGGTTGAGGCGGCTTTTCCCGGATTCCGCTGAGGCTGCATCCGGGCAACGGTTATGGGCGTCCATCGGCACGAACAAGGCGGGAAAATCCTGATTCGAATGTAGCCCGGATGGAGCTTGCGGAATCCGGGTGGCGCGTAAAATACGCTAATCTCACAGTGATTTAAAGGCGCCCGCCCTTCCCCTGAGCCGCATAATTTCAGGCAGAGAACCGTGCCATAACCTTCAGACCGAGTGACTCCAGCGCAAACACCCCGATCGCCCTCAGCCAGTCGGCGGGATTACTGCATTTGTGGCTTTACGGTTTTCATTGCAGCAGCTCTATCCAGTGCTTCACCGGGGTGGCGCTGGCCGACTGCAAATGGTTCAGACAGCCGATGTTGGCCGTGGCGATAATGTCCGGCGCCCCCAGCTGCAGAGCCTGCAGCTTGTCATACCGCAAACGCTCCGCCAGCTCCGGTTGCAGCAGCGCATAGACACCGGCGGAGCCGCAGCACAGATGGGCATTCGTCACGGCTGTCAGGCGATAGCCGGCCTTTTTCAGAATGGCCTCCACACAACCGGACAGTTTCTGCCCATGCTGCAGTGTGCAAGGGGATTGAAAGGCGACTCTGGTCTGCCGGTCCCGGTAAAAACAGGACAAATCCTCGGCCTCCAGAATCTCACCGATATCCCTGGTCATCGCCGCTATGCGCTGCGCCTTCTTCGCGTAGTGCCGGTCATGCTGTAACAGCTGGGCATATTCCTTGACCATCAGTCCACATCCGCTGGCGGTCATGACGATCGCCTCCGCACCCTGCTCGACATGCGGCCAGCAGGCATCGATATTGCTCCTGGCCAAGGCCAGCGCCCGCTCATGATCGGACATATGATAGTTCAACGCGCCACAACATCCCGTCGCTTCGACCCGCAGCAGGGAAATGCCCAGGACATGCAACACACTGGCCGCGGCAAAATCGATCGAAGGCCGCAGCGTTTCCTGAACACAGCCGGAGAAAGCCAGCATTTTGCGTGCCCGGTCAGCAGGCGGCCAGGCCTTTTGTTCCTGCCGTACCGGCAATTTCTGCCGCAATACGCGCGGTAAAACGGGCTTCAACAACCAGCCCAGGCGCAGCAACAGGTCAAAGCGCGACGCATAGGGAAACAGCGCAAGCATCAAGCCGCGCCGCAGCCTGTCCAGCCATGGTCGGCGCACCCGGGATTCCACCATGACCCGGCCCAAATCCAGCAGACGGCCATAACGCACCCCGGAGGGACAGGTGGTTTCGCAGGAACGGCAGCTCAAACAGCGGTCCAGATGCCTTTGCGTCAAGGCGGAAACCGGGCCTCCTTCCAGCATTTGCTTGAGCAGGTAAATGCGCCCCCGCGGTCCATCCAGTTCATCGCCCAGCAGCTGATAGGTGGGACAGGTGGCATTGCAGAAGCCGCAATGCACACAGGCGCGCAGTATACTTTCCAACTCCCGATGTTCCGGCCGGGCTTTGACAAATTCCGCCAATTCAGTCTGCATGCCGCACCGGTTTTAGACTGTTCATGCTCATCCAGGGAATACCCCATGGCTTTCGCCCGGGACCTGCCGCCGAGGTCAACATCCCTGATACATGCGTTCCGGATTGAAAACCCCCTGTGGATCGAAGGCCCGCTTGAGATTTCTGTGCAGTTCCAGCAACTTTTTGGGCAGCGGCTGGAACACCTGTCCGCCGCGCTGTTCGCCCCAGAATTGCAAAGCATGGCCGCGCGCCTTTGCCGCAGCGGCAAATATCTCCTTCGCCGGAGCGTCCGTTTTCAGCCAGCGCAAGGCACCCCCCCAGTCATAGAGCCATTGCCCGGCCACAGCCAATTCCGGTGTCTGGGGGGCGACAGAGAGGCGCCAGAGCGCAACCTGCCGGTCGAAAAACCGCAGCTTTTTCTCGCGCAGATTTTCCCAGAAGAGCTGATCATCGCCGGGCACATCACCACCCAGTCCAGCCCCTGCGGCCGATACCGCCCCATCCGTTCCGGACAGACGGACATACAGACGCCCCTGGTCATAGGCCAGAGCGGAAAGCGGCAGGGATTGTGACTGCCAGTCAGCCATTTTCCGCAAAGCACGTTCCAGCGGCATGGCGAAACTGCGTGTCGCCTCCCGTTCCGGCAAGGGCAGCACCTTCAAGGAAATTTCCAGCAGAATGCCCAGCGTCCCCAGCGCGCCGACCATCAACCGGGAGACATCGTAGCCGGCGACATTTTTCATCACTTCACCGCCAAAAGCCAGCAACTGGCCGTGGCCATCGAGCAGTTTGCAACCCAGCATATGATCCCGGGCGGCACCGGCGAACGCCCGGCGTGGCCCGGAAAAGCCACAGGCCATGGTTCCACCCAGCGTTGCCGAACCGGCACAATCAGGAGGCTCGAAGGCCAGCATCTGTCCCTGCCCGGCCAGCAGTTGCTGTATGGCAACGAGCAGCGTCCCGGCTCTGGCGGTAATGACCAGCTCGCTGGGCTGATAATTGATCACGCCCTGGTGAGTGTCGACTTTCAGTATCCGGCCACGAGGCTGGCGTCCATAAAAAGACTTGCTGCCGGCAGCAACGATCTGCAGCGGCGTTTTCTCCCGGACTGCCTGCAGAACCGCTTGGCGCAGTTCTTCTGTGCGGTCTGTGTCAGGCATCTGCACTGTAAGGCTGCCTGGCTAAAAACCAATCGGCTGCAAAACCGGTAAAATCGTGCAAAATTTCGAAAATCCTCGTTAAATAGTTCACTATTCGCCTCATATTTTCAAAATTCCGTCCTGAATTCAGCACTTTTTCGCTGCGATCATTTTTAACCAGCCAGCCTCTCAGTGGCCAATGGCAATGGGTTTGACTTCGGCGATGACAGCAAACCGGGGATGATCCAGATAGTGTATTTCATTCAATTTGATGCGCCGCTTTTCCTGCAGCCTATAGACGACGGTCCGATACGTCTCATCACCGGAATCGTCGATATCCCGGGTGTATTCCAGGTCCACCAGCAGATGCAGATAATTGCCGCGCTGTATTCTGACGAAGCCGTTGAGAGGATAATCGCCCTGACCATCGGTGGTATAGATATGTACGGCATTGCTCAGCCGGTTCTTTCCCACCTGTTGCAGCCACGACACATGCAGAATCGGCGCATATCCGGCCCGCCTCAATTGCCTCTCCGACCAGTGCATGCTCCAGTCGGCCGAATTGATTTTCCTGTAGGATACGGGCCTGGCCTGCAGGGCCTGCAGAGAGGCATGACCGGACAGTTCGACCAGCCGGCTGGGCCAGGCAATCTGATGCGCAGTCTGGTAGAAGCGCTCCGAAGTCGCCCCATGCTGTTGGAAAACGATCAGCTCCACTTGATACCAGCGTCCTGCAGCAAAACCCTGCCCACTGTACAGCGATACCAGGAGCAGTGCAGCGCCGGTTTTTACCAGATACCTGGAAATAAATGCAAGTGCTTGAATGTTCATATACTGATTAAATCCTTCGACATCACGGAACCTGTGCCATATCAGGTCACTGCCGTTTTTAATCGTTCCCACGCTCCGCGGGAACCATGGTGTATTGCTGGTTGGATCAACGACAGCATAATCCATCCTTTTCAAAGGCATGCCGGGTTACGCCGACACTAACCGGTGCTACATTTTTTGCTCATCATAACGGCGGCGAGATTCTGCGTGGGTGCTTGGGTACTATGGTTTATTTGGCCATCAACTTGTCCAGCAGCCGGTATAGAAACTGCAGCTTGTCCTCGACCCCCGCGAATTTATGGCTAAAGCGCAGCTTGTCCCCAGCATCGAATTTATAGCATTGCGCCTCGCTCTGTATCAAATTCAACAGCTGCTGCATGTCGATTTTCGGATCGGCATTGAACACGATGCGGCCGCCGGCATCGTTGGCCTCGATCTTTTTCAGACCGATCCTGGCTGCCTTGTGTTTCAGTTCCGTGATGCTGAAGAGATTTTTTACCGGTTCCGGCAGCAGACCGAAGCGGTCGATCATTTCAATTTTCAGTTCCCGCAGCTCATCGCTGTTTTCGGTATTGGCAATTCTTTTGTACAAAACCAGACGGGCATGAATGTCCGGCAGATAATCTTCCGGAATCAACGCCGGACACTGCAAATCCACTTCGGCGCCGACATCGATGGGCATCTCCAGCTCCGGTTGACGTCCGGATTTCAAGGCCGCAACGGCTCTTTCCAGCAGTTCCGTATAGAGGGTGAAACCGATCTCCTGTATCTGCCCGCTCTGCTCATCACCGAGCAATTCCCCGGCGCCGCGAATTTCCAGATCATGAGAGGATAGCATAAAGCCGGCCCCCAGATCACCGGAAGCCTCGACCGCTTCCAGGCGCTTCCAGGCATCCTTGCTCATCAGTTTGCGGGGTGGCGCCAGAAAATAGGCATAGGCGCGATGATGGGAGCGCCCCACGCGGCCGCGCAGCTGATGCAGCTGCGCCAGACCCAGCCGGTCGGCGCGATTGATGACAATGGTATTGGCGCTGGGTATGTCGATGCCGCTTTCGATGATCGTGGTACTCAACAGCACATTGAAACGCTGGTGATAGAAATCCAGCATGATTCGCTCCAGTTCCCTTTCCGGCATCTGTCCGTGGGCAATCTCGATGCGCGCTTCCGGCACCAGCCCCGCCAGTTCGCGGGCCATCCTGTCCATGGTCTTGACGTCATTATGCAGAAAAAACACCTGCCCGCCACGCTTGATTTCCCGCTGGCAGGCCTCCTGCACCAGCGCATCGTTCCATTCGCTGATAAATGTCTTGATGGCATGCCGGTTTGGCGGTGGCGTGGCGATAATGGAAATATCCCGCAAACCGGACATCGCCATGTTCAGGGTGCGGGGAATGGGCGTCGCGGTCATGGTCAGCATGTCCAGTTCGTTGCGCAGCCGCTTGAAATGCTCTTTCTGCCGTACCCCGAAGCGGTGCTCTTCATCGATCACCAACAGACCGAGATTCTTGTATCTGATTTCCCTGTACAGCAGCTTGTGCGTGCCGATGACGATATCGACTTTGCCATCGGCGAGATCGGCGATGATGGTTTTCTGCTGTTTCGGCGTGATGAAACGGGACAACACCTCCACCCGGATCGGCCAGTCGGCAAAGCGGTCGCGGAAATTATGAAAATGCTGCTGCGCCAATAACGTGGTGGGCACCAGTATCGCGACCTGCCTGCCGCTCTGCACGGCAATGAACGCCGCGCGCATCGCGACTTCCGTCTTGCCGAAGCCGACATCACCACAGATCACCCGATCCATGGGCTGATCCCGGGCCATGTCGGCAATGATATTCTCGATGGCAACCTGCTGATCCGGGGTCTCCTCGAAGGGAAAAGCCGCCGCGAACGCCTGGTATTCATCCACGCCACAGGATAGCGCGTGGCCTTTCTTCAGGGCCCGTCTGGCATGAATATCGAGCAACTCGGCGGCGACATCGCGAACCCGGTCCATGGCTTTTTTTCTGGCCTTGCTCCACTGGCTGCTGC
Organism: Gammaproteobacteria bacterium; assembly: GCA_024276805.1. Classification (GTDB taxonomy): domain Bacteria; phylum Pseudomonadota; class Gammaproteobacteria; order Methylococcales; family Methylomonadaceae; genus JANEMG01. The sequence continues at coordinate 1,982 of JAJRWJ010000330.1, read as the reverse complement.
CCAGCTTGTGCAACGGGGCATTTTCCGGACTGACGCCGGTATAGCGGCCGATCAGATGCAGCGAAGAAACCGGCACATAGATTTTATCGCCATTGGCATACTCCAGGGTCAGAAACTCCGCGTCGATACCACCGATTTGCAGAATCTGCAAGCCCAGATAACGCCCTACGCCATGGTCCTGATGCACCACCGGCGCGCCGACAGTCAGTTCATTGAGGTTCTGGACGATATTTTCCAGCTCCCGGACCGCTGATTTGCGCCTTCTGCGTCGCTGCTGCGCCCTTTCACCGGTCAACTGGCTTTCGGTGACGATGGCAATACCTGGCTGTTGCAGGCATAAGCCATGATCCATTGGAGCAATGACAATGCACAGTTTCTGGTCGCAGTGCAAAAATTCGTTCCAGGAATCGACCGGCGTCAGATACAGCTGAAATCCTCGCAGCTTGTCGGCAATGGCCTCCCGATGGCCAATGGTTTCGGCGACAAACAGGATTCTGCCGGAAAATTCATCGACAAATTTCTGCAGTCTGCCGGCCGGTTCCTTCAGCCTGGGATCGATGCTCAGATCCGGCAGCGGCTGAACATGAAAATCCATTGCAGGGGTCTGCTGCACCTGTTCGCCATGGATGACGACCCGGGAGAATCGCTCCAGTCTCTGAACGAATTCCTGGTCCGAAAGAAACAGCTGCCGAGGCTCCAACAGCGGTCTTTCCGTGTCATATTTACGCTGTTGATAGCGATTTTCGATTTCTTCGGCAAATGCTTGCGCAACAGATGAATTACCGCCAAACAAAACTAGCAGCGCGGAACCGGGCAGATAATCGAACAGCGTCTCCGTGGTATCGACGAACAGTGGCAAGTAATACTCGATGCCGCCGGGGATGATGCCCTTGCTGACATCCTGATAGATCAGATTGCGCTGTGAAACATTGGGGAACTGTTCGCGGAATGCCTGGCGAAAATGCTTGATGGATTGCTCGGTAACCGGGAATTCCCGGGCTGGAAACAACTCGATACGCTCTATCTTCTGCAGCGACCGCTGTGTTTCCGGATCAAAGGTCCGGATCGATTCAACTTCGTCATCGAACAATTCGATCCGGTATGGAACCGAACTGCCCATCGGAAAAAGATCGATGATCGAACCTCTGACGGCAAATTCCGCATGCTGGTAGACCTGCGCGACACATTGATAACCGACACTTTCCAGCTTTTTCCGGTTTTCCTGCAGATTGAAGCGGTCAGCAATGCCGATGGCCAGACTGTTCGCCAGAATATGCTCTCTGGGCGCCAGCCTGTACATCAGTGTCGATACGGCAACGATCAATACCCCCCGGTCGATCTGCGGCAGTGTCGCCAGGGTCTTCAAGCGTTCCGAGACAATATCCGGCAGCGGGGAAAACACATCATAGGGCAGGGTTTCCCAATCGGGAAAATGCAGAATGGGCACTTCGTCCTGCAAAAAAAACGCCAGTTCATGCTCCAGACGCAGCGCCGACTGATTGTCCGGCGTGATGATGACCAACAGGCGGTTTTCCTGTCTGATCATCTCGGCCATGGCCAGCGAATCCGCACAACCGGTCAAACCGGTCCAGTAGTGGACCTCTCGCGCCTGTGTGGAAATATTCGGGGCAAGAATTGCCGGAAAATCAACAGCCTTCACGACAGCGTTGGGCAGCGCCCGGGGTAAAATTCACAGTCGCTATTTTTTCTGGTATCGGTAGTCGTCATCAATCTAAAAAACTTGCCGGTCTGCAACAACAAAGATGTATGTTGGCTCTCAATCAGGTATCTGGACTGGCCATTTTCCCATATTGCCAGGATGCGCGTCTAATACCCATGGCAAATAAACATCGCATCGCCATAACTGAAGAACCGATAGGATTGCGCAATGGCATGCCGGTAGGCATCCATGACAGGCCGGTAGCCGGCAAATGCGCAAACCAGCATCAACAGCGTGGACTCCGGCAGATGAAAATTGGTCA
>JAJRWJ010000329.1 GCA_024276805.1 Gammaproteobacteria bacterium | reverse complement strand
GCCAATACCCTGTTCAAGGCCATTTTCAGGGAAACCTGCTGTGTGCCGTGAACCGGCTGCAAGCCTGCCCTGATCCTGTCCAGGGCATCATTGACAGTCAGCAGGTTCCGTGCAGCCGGGCTGCAGACATCAGACATGCTTGCGCTCCTGTATGAATTTCATGACAAACTCGGCTATGTTGTCCGGCTGATTCAGATCCAGCGCCGTCAAATGCACCGGCAAGTCAAGCTGCTGGTCAGAGGCGATGGCGATCACCGATGGATCATGGGGATAGAGCAGAGGTTTGTGCAGCGCCGGCCGATGAATTTCGATTTTTGGAAAATTCTCGGACTTGAAGCCTTCCACCAGAATTAAATCCAGCGCCGACTGGTCCAGCTGCCGGAGCTGTTCATCCAGACGCGGCTCCCCGGGACTGGCAAATTCAGTGATTATCGCGCGCCGCTGTCTGGAAACCAGCAGCACGGTGTCCGCACCGGCTGTTCTCAGACGATGGCTGTCCTTGCCGGGCTGGTCGATCTCGAAATTGTGATGACTGTGTTTTATCAGCCCCAGACACAGTCCCCTGTGTTTTAATAAAGGGATCAGGCGTGTCAACAGCGTGGTTTTGCCGGTCCCGCTGAAAGCGGCGAAACCCAGCACAGGTATTCGTGCGTTTTTCATGAGTTTTTCACTTGCATTCTCCCTGATGCACACCGCAACAGGCAAAATACCCGGCTCGATGGCGGTAAAGGTAATGCCGGCCAGAAATGAATGCTTTATTATACACGCCGTCTGTGAATTTTTGGCATTTGCCAGGGTCCTTCTCTGGTAAAGGCAAGAAAAAAAATTGTCCGGCAGTTTTGTTGATTTTTTCGCCTGAATTCAGGAGGCAGGATTGATTCGCATTTATTTGCTCATATTATTGCTGGTTATGCTATTCGTGGGCCTCCGTTGGTTTTTGAAAACACCGCCGGCAATTTTGGCGCGCTATGTGCGCAGGGCCTCTGTCATTGCTCTGCTCATGGTCCTGCTGGCATTGGCGGCAACAGGCCGGTTGAACTGGCTGTTTGCCGTACTGGGAGTGATCGTCGCGCTGCTGCTGCGATTGATGCCGCTGCTGCTGCGTTACGCACCCTATTTGCATCGGCTCTGGTCCATCTTTAAATCCTCCCGGCAGCCAGGCCGGCAAGGACCCGGAAACAGAACAGGGAGCCATGGAAAAATGCGTAGCGATGAGGCGTATGAAATTTTGGGCCTGTCGCCTGGAGCTTCAAAACAGGAGATCATCCAGGCGCATCGACGCTTGATGCAAAAAAATCATCCGGATCGCGGTGGCTCGGATTATCTGGCGGCTAAAATCAATCTGGCGAAAGAGACCCTGCTGCATCGATGATCTGATTATGCCGTGCGACAGAGCAAAAAAATCACCATTCCGGGCAGTCTGTCGTCAGCTTTCAGAATTGCCTGCTGACCGTGTCATTGCGCCCTGTCGTGCGTCTGGAAAAACACCCCGCCGATATCAAAACAAAACCATCATTACCGCGCTCAGCATCGGCAGGATGCTAGTGACTGTTGTTCTATCCCTGCCATTGTTTCTGACCGGTTGTTCGCAAAATACACATATTGCACCAGTCCGGCCTTACAGTCGCGATCTCAGCCATGGCGCCAGATATTACCAGGTCAAGCCGGGCGACACCTTGTATTCCATAGGGTTTCGCTCAGGGCATGGTTACCAGCGCCTGGCTGTATGGAACAATATCCCGCCGCCCTATACCCTGCGTGTCGGCCAGAAGATCAGGTTATTTCCCTATAAACAGGAGCTTGGAAAAACGCCTGGAGCAAGAGGACAACACCGGCAGAAATTAAAAGTGAGAGATGGTTCACAAAAAAAACCAATACATTCAACTATTAGTAAAATGCTGTTAAAGTTTAACTGGCAGTGGCCGATAAAAGGAACGATTGCCAAAAGTTTTGCCCAGTCCGGCAATAAAGGCATCGACATATACGGCAAAATGGGTCAGCCGGTGAAAGCAGCTGCCCCGGGAAGAGTCGTATACAGTGGCCATGGACTGATTGGTTATGGAAATTTGCTGATTATCAAGCACAACGCTGTTTTTTTGAGTGCCTATGCAAATAACCGCCGTCTGCTCGTCAAGGAAGGTCAGCCAGTCAAAAAAGGCCAGATTATAGCCGAAGTAGGTAAAAATGGAAGTACAAGGCCATCGCTGCATTTTGAAATAAGAAAAAATGGCAAGCCGGTCAATCCGCTCTGGTACTTACCCAGGCATTAGTTGTGTGCTAATTCAGCTTTGGTATAGCTGAACAAGAGGAGGTTAAAATGAAGGTAGAATTAGTTGGTTCCAATGTAATGGACATGTCAATCGTGGAAGAGGTACTGGAGGATCAGGAAATAGAAATGGTCATACTCGAGGAACCAAAACCGGTATTGACAGAGGTTTCTCCGGAAACGGAAAAAAACGAAACCTATTTCGATGCGACCCGGGTATATCTCAATGAATTGGGCAAATCGAAGCTTTTGACCGCGGATCAGGAAAAGATCTATGGCAAAAAGGCGCTGAGTGGCGATGAAAAAGCCCGCCAGATCATGATCGAAAGCAATCTGCGCCTGGTGGTGAAAATTTCCCGTCGTTATCTCAATCGTGGACTGCCATTGCTGGACCTGATCGAGGAAGGCAATCTTGGCCTGATCAGAGCCGTGGAAAAATTCGATCCGGACCGTGGTTTTCGTTTCTCCACCTATGCAACCTGGTGGATCAGACAGACCATCGAACGCGCCATTATGAATCAGACCCGGACCATTCGTCTGCCGATCCATATCGTCAAGGAAATGAATGTCTACCTGAAGGCGCAACGTCATTTGACACAGGTCATGGATCATGATCCCACTGCCGAAGATATCGCCGTTCATTTGAACAAGCCGGTAAAAACAGTGGAAAAAATGCTCAAATTGAATGAGCGAGTCACTTCGGTCGATATACCTAGCGGCAAGGATTTCGACAAACCCATCGTCGAGTCCATTTCAGACCAATCCAGCCTGCCGCTGGTGGATGAATTGCAGGAAGACGGTATCAAGAACAATATCACAGGCTGGCTGTATCAGCTCTCGGACAAACAGCGGGAAGTCATCTGCCGCCGGTATGGTCTTTGCGGCTATGAAAATTCCACGCTGGAACAGGTGGCCCAGGAACTGGGAGTAACACGCGAGCGGGTCAGACAAATTCAGATGGACGCTCTGAAAAGACTGAAGGAAATTCTGGAATTCAGTGGCTTTTCGGTCGATGCCATTTTCCGTTAGCTGTTTTTTACCAGCATCTTATCACCCCTCCATGACAGGGCGAGCGCATATAAATCGCTGTAAAAAATAGCACCTTAGCCTACAACTACGTTCGATTCAGGCTTTTCCGCTTTGTTCATGCCGATCAGCGCTGATTCCCGTAGCCCGGATGCAGCCTCAGCGGAATCCGGGAAAAGCCGCCTCGACCCGGCTACACGCATCACCTATGGTAGCTCTCCTGATGGTTTAGCATATCCTTTTGGTTTTTCATGATTTTATATGCGCTCGCCGTGCCCTCCATGAGGAACTGCAGAAACGCTGGCCGCAGAGATGACTTCAAACTCACCAGGCAGGCGCTGTATACCCCCTTTCCGGCTGGCAGGGCGGGCTTTAATCCGACATGAGGTGTGATTGGGCTGCGCTGCCGTGAATCAGCAGCGGTCAGCTGGACGACATGCGGTACGGCCGGGGTCAGTCCGGGATGAGTGGACGGATACGATATTGCTCGGGCCAGTCCCGGTAATTGAGAACCTGCCCCTGAGTGCGAATGTTGGCCGCTTTTTCCAGATAGATATCCGCGAATAGCCATTGGCGATGATTGATTTTCCCGGCCTGCAGTATGCCGTTTGCTGGAAATCCCTCGTCCACCGGGGTATAGATGGCGGCCGCGCCGATATTGATATCGACCGCCGGCGACCAGGAAGCCATGCCTACCGTTGCTGATTGGATGACATGGCACTGATTTTCCAGGGCGCGCGCCTGGCAGCCTATTCGTACCCGGTAATAACCGCTCAACGTGTCGGTGCAGCTGGGCACTAGCAGCAGTTCGGCTCCGGCCTCGATCTGTTTTCTGGCAAGCAGGGGAAATTCGCTATCATAGCAGATGTCGATCGCCATCCTGCCCAGCGATGTATCGAAGACTTTGATCTCTTCGCCATTTTCAATGAGGCACTGCTCCTTCTCGAAACGGGTCATCAGCAGTTTTTCCTGAAAATCAACCTGGCCATCTGGAGAAATCAGATAGGCCCGGTTGCGATATCGTCCGGAATCGTTTCTTACCGGAAAACTGCCGGGGACGATATGGATGCCATATTTTGCTGCACTGTCCAGGTATAACTGCAGATAATCATCCAGCAAGTCCTGCATGGCTGCGAGTTGCCTGGAAAGTGAGCAATAGATTTTCCGGCCGAACAGGGAAGCCAGTTCCATACTGGCGTACTCGGGAAACAGCAGCAATTGGGCATCTTCCCTGACCGCATCCTCTATCCAGCGCAGAATCTTCCACCGGTAATCCCGCCAGCTTCGAAAATAGCCGATGTCATATTGTGCGGCGGCAATTTTGATGCTCATCGATCAACAGTCGGAATATAAAGGGATCGTATAAGGGAAGAATTGCAAAACCAGGCCATTGTTCAAGCGGCATTGACCGTTTTCAGCCAGAATGTCATTGGTTTCGGCGTCTCCTGCTGTTCATCCAGGTCCTTCCAGACATAGCTGGTTTGCAGTTCCGGGTGTTTGCTGTAACCGCGTTTTTTCCAGAAGGCATCCAGCGGGATATAATCATCCGGCCGGCGGGGGTGGTCGGCAGGTCTTTCGACACAGCAGAAGCAAATATGGCGGAAGCCGCCCAACTGTCTGGCGTGTTCTTCACGCTCGTGAAAAAAACGCACCCCCAAACCTTGCCCCCGGTAGTTTTTTTGCAGCACGGATTCGCCGCAATAGAAGATTTCTTCGGGGTCGTAGCCATGTTCCAGGAAAGGTTTTTTTACCTCCCCGGTTTCGCGGCACAGCGGAATGGCTGTCGATGCGCCGATGACTTTCCCGTCATCGAAGGCCAGCACGATGACGCTGTCCGGTGCATCGATATAGGTCTGCAGGTAATGTTCTTCGTATCCCAGGTCGCCATCGTACAAATAGGGAAAATCACGAAAAACAGCAATTCGCAATCTGGCCAGTTCCGGAATATATTTTTCCAGCTGTTTGCCGCTGTATCTTTCAATATGAAGTTTATCCGTCATATTTTGCTTTGGTGTTGTTGAATAAAACCAGTACCGCCACAGCCGCGCCTGCCGTGTCGGCAAGCCAGTCTGTATAATCGGCCGTGCGTCCTGCGACATAATATTGATGCCATTCATCCGTTGCGCCGTAGAAACTGCAAAACAGCAGCGTCAACAGCGCCATTCCGGAGGGGCTTGCGATAAAATGTCGCAGACTCCGCCAGGTCAGCAGTGCGAGTATGGAATAGGCGCCGGCATGATAAATTTTATCCTGGTGGGCAAACCACATTGGCGCATATAATTTCGGCTGCTCCGACAACCAGTAGATAAATGCCGCGTAGCCGCATAACAAAAAAAGGTCCGCAAATTTTAGCCGGTTATTCCTGCCGGTCAACGAGTTGTTGTCCATATCCATCTTTGAAAAACACAAAAGAATGAAAAATCTGTTCCAGATCGCCGCGAAATGCCTGCATGACGGCGATATCGACCGCAAGCTGCAATTGACCCGGCATGCCTGGCAATTGTATCAGGCCGGGGATCTGGAGTTTTTTTCCCCGCAGCCGCCGCTGGCCATTTCCGCAACACGATTTCCGGCGCGACCGGTACTCTGCGATCCACGGAGAATGCCACGGCGCAAGCTGACTTCCACAGCCGGCATGCTGGCATTCTATCATGCCATTGCCCATATCGAATTTGTCGCGATCTATCTGGCCTGGGACATCATCTACCGTTTTCGCGGCATGCCGCAGGCCTTCTATCTGGACTGGCTGCGGGTGGCCGACGAGGAGGCGCAGCATTTTGCCCTGCTCAGGGGACAGTTGCAGAACATGGGCAGCGATTACGGCGAGCTGTCGGCGCACCGCGGTCTGTGGGATGTGGCCGAGGATACCGGCACCGATCTGTTGGCCCGGCTGGCGCTGGTGCCGCGCTTCATGGAAGCCCGTGGCCTGGACGTGACACCGGGCATGATCGAGCGCTTCAGGCAGATCGGCGAGCGGCAGGGAGTCGCGATTCTGACGCGTATACTGCAGGACGAGATCGGCCATGTGGCGCTGGGCAGTCGCTGGTTTGCCACTGTCTGCAGAGAACGTGGAGTCGATCCAGAGAAACACTACAGACAATTGATCGCCAGGCATTTCAAAGGCAGGCAGAGAGGAGCGTTGAACAGGGAATTGCGAAAAAAAGCCGGTTTTTCCGATGCCGAACTGGATTGGCTGGAGCAGGAGGATTATCGATCAGGGAAAGTATCCGGCCAACATGGCAGGGAACAGGATCTTTAGACATTCTGCCGGATACACGCTGCTGATCCGACCTGTGAGAAATTTCCGTGCAGGCCTCGCTGTAAACCGGATAAGCAGCGCGCATCCGGCGCAGTTGCTGAAAAATCATCCTGAGTGCGGTTGCGTGGCATTTGATCAGGAAAATAATTTTGCGCTGCTACGGTGGCTGCAGGGCAAATCTGATAAAATGTACAGGTTTTTTCTCGACTACAACCAATGACCAGACAATCACCATTTGAATATCCGCTATTTGCGTTGGGCTTCAGGGCATTCTTTCTCCTGTCGGGATTGTCCGCGCTGATCCTGATTGCCCTGTGGCGCTCGATCCATGCAGGATCGCTGCAGATGAACAATTATTATCCTGCCAGTCTGTGGCATATTCATGAAATGCTGCTGGGTTATACCACGGCGGTGATCAGCGGTTTTCTGTTGACCGCGGTCAGAAACTGGACGGGCAGGGAAACCGTTTCCGGAGCGGCGCTGGCCGCCCTTTGCCTGTTGTGGGTGTACGGCAGAATAGCGCCTTTCTATGCCGGTCTGTTGCCGGATGCCCTGATTGCCGCGATAGATTTTGCCTTTTTGCCATTGCTGATCTTTCATCTGGGCAAGCCCATGTATCAGGCCGGACATTTCAAGAGTCTGATTTTTATTGGCTTGCTGCTGCTGTTGATGCTGGGCAATGGATTGATGCACCTGCAGATCCTGGGGCTTCAGGAAAACAGCGCCTGGACCGGCAGCAAAATCATAGTTCTGACGGTGATCTTGATGATCCTGATCATCGCCGGCCGGGTGTTTCCCTTTTTTACCGAACGGGGGCTGTCCGGGGTGATCGCGCTGCGCAATCCCATGCTCGATACCCTGTCCATCGTCTCTGCCGCTTTGGTGTTCGTTCTGGATATTTTCGATGCATCCGGATTGTTGCTGGCCCTGGCGGCGGTGCTGGCGGCAATCGTCAATACCTTGCGCGTCGCTGGCTGGTATGTACGAAAAATCTGGTATGTGCCACTGCTGTGGGTGCTGTACAGCGGTTACGGCTGGATCATAGTGGGCTTCGTTCTGACCGCACTGTCCGCTTTCCAGCTGATCATGCCCTCGCTGGCCATGCATGCATTCACAGTGGGAGGGATTGGCGTGCTGACCCTGGGAATGATGGCCAGGGTCTCACTGGGACACACTGGCAGGGCGCTGAAGGCATCCAACACCATAGCCCTGGGCTTCGTGCTGATCAATGCGGCAGCGCTGTTCAGGGTGCTGCTGCCGGCGCTGTTCCCGAACTGGTACAGCCAGCTGCTGATCATTGCCACGGAATCGTGGCTGGCGGCATTTGCGCTGTTTATCTTCGTCTATCTGCCGATCCTGACGCAACCCCGCGTCGATGGCAAGCCGGGCTGAAGGCGGGACCTTTGTCAGATTATATATGTAGGGTGCGCATCGCTTACCAGACGGCTACATTCCACGCAAACGGCATCAATATTAGCCCAGGGTTTCAGGACGACTGTCTTTGCCTGATATCAGGAACTTCAGATTGCGAATAATGTGAAGCGATATAGTTCTCGACAATGACCTGAAAATCCTCGGCAATGTGATCGCCTTTCAGTGTGACGGTCTTCACGCCATCTTCATAGACGGGCGCCACCGGCGATTCACCCGTGCCCGGCAGGCTGATGCCGATATTGGCGTTTTTGCTTTCACCGGGGCCATTGACCACACAGCCCATCACGGCGACTTCCATCTCTTCGACACCATGATACTGGTCACGCCAGACCGGCATCTGATCGCGCAGAAAGGCCTGAATCTGCATG
>JAJRWJ010000328.1 GCA_024276805.1 Gammaproteobacteria bacterium | reverse complement strand
GCCGAATATTTAATCGCCGACTAAACATTCCATCACAAGCACCCACACAAATTATTTTGATCATCTTGTTAAAGAGCGCGGGGTTTTCATCCCCGTTGAGCTGGACTATTATACATCCCTACTCCAGCATGTCAACATCTCCCGTCAACTTTTTTCCCTCTCCCTCCTCCATCTGCGCGTCCGTTACCTCAGTGGAGCCGGCCATTATACACCTCACTCTGACCCTGTCAACAATATTTTAACTTTCCTGGCTTCAATACCAACGGCATGCCAACTTTGTCTTGATGGGAACCAGTCGTTTCCGTGTTCTCTCTGCGTGGGGATGGAATTTGTAGCGCTACAGCGTCACGGAACGCAGCAGCCACCGATCATGAATTCCCACGCAAAGCGTGGATACCATGGTTTATTTGACCATCAAACCAGAATTGACGGCGTACTGCACCCGTGCCACTCTCCCGTTTAATCACCAAACTCTCACCCCGACAATCCATATATTATGGTATTGCCATGTCAATAAATACTGTTGGCGATACCAGAGTATCGTGTTAACCAGTCGACAATTCTCCACTATTAAATTTGTTTTTAATTAATTTTTAAGAAAACATGACTAGCATTATCGACCGGGACACTGAGCGTTTGTGTTTCCATTCATGACTTTCACCAATAGCATGGTAATAGAAAACCAATGAAGTAATATTCACAACTACCAGCTCTGCCGCGTTGCCCAATTGCGACCTGAACAACGCGACAAAGCCAATAGGAGACTTAACCAATGAAACGAAGAAAAATTGAGCACGTTTCATTTAGCCTCGTTGCGACTGTAATCGCAGTGGGTCTAAATGTCAATAATGCCGTAGCGACACCAAGCATCGCCGGGCAATTTGGAAACTTCGACTGTGGCTTGTGCCATTCCAACCCAAGCAGCCCTAAAAAAAACAATGTATTCACTGATGTTCTCTCTGCCTATCAACAAGGTGGCGTCACCGCATTAAAAGCACTCGATACCAGTTGCTTTTCGACAACTGGCTGCTCTGTCACGTCAACACCACCAGTAGCCAATGCCGGCCCTGACCAGTCAGTCACCGCCGGCGATATGGTGACACTGAATGGCAGCGGGTCTTCCGATGCAGATGGCGACCCATTGACCTACAACTGGTCATTTACCTCTATTCCCACCGGCAGCAATGCGGCCTTGTCCGATGCAACTGCAGTCAAACCGACATTCACGGCCGACATGCCTGGAGACTATGTGCTCGAACTGATCGTCAATGACGGCACAGCGGACAGCACAGCGGACTCCGTAACCATTACTGCCGGCCCTGGAAACACGGTACCGGTTGCAGATGCCGGCCTGGATCAGTCTGTCATTCAAGGCGATACCGTAACACTGGACGGCAGCGGCTCCAGCGATGCCAACGGCGACCCATTGACCTATACCTGGTCATTTACCTCCCTTCCCGCCGGCAGCAGTGCTGCATTATCCGACTTGACGGCTGTCATGCCGACCTTCACGACTGATGTTGCCGGAACCTATGAGCTGGAACTGGTCGTCAACGATGGTACTGCAGACAGCACGCCAGATTCCGCGACAATAACCGCCAATGCCATGACACCGGTGAATACTGCGCCACATGCAGAGGCTGGAATGGATCAGTCCGTCAATACCGGCGATGCGGTATCACTGGATGGCAGCGTTTCCAGCGATGCCGACGGCGATACTCTGACCTTTCACTGGACATTCGCATCCAAGCCGGCCGGTAGTCTGGCCTTTCTGTCTTCCGCCAATACCGCATCACCCGCGTTCATTCCCGATCTTCCTGGCGCCTATGTGGTTCAGCTGATCGTCAATGATGGCGCCGTAGACAGTGCCGCAGATACAGTGACCGTAACCGCCAACGAAGCCGGCACACCACCGGTCAATACTGCGCCGGAAGCGGATGCCGGCATGGATCAGAATGTCACAACCGGTGACACCGTTACGCTGGATGGCAGTGCTTCCATGGATGCAGATGGCGACCCATTGACCTACATCTGGACATTGACGACCATACCAATGGGCAGCATGGCCACGCTATCAGACCCGACATCACCCAATCCTTCTTTTGTTGCCGATATGGCCGGTGCATATGTCGCCCAGCTGATTGTCAACGATGGGGCAGAGGATAGCATGCCGGATACAGTGATGATCATGGCAGCAGATCAACCGATGAACACTGCCGAAGTCTCGCTCAAATTGCATGTCGCGCCGCATAAACTGAAACTCAAGGAAGATCAACTCGGTGAAAAAACATTCAAGATAGCTGTAAAAGTCAAACAGGAGTCTATCTTCGAAGATGATGATGATGATGAAGATGAGCACGATTCCAGGATGTATGATGACGATGAAGAGGAGATGTTGCAATTGATTCCGCTCCGCTGCGACATCACTATCACTCGCCCGAATGGCAGCAAAAAGGTCATTCAGAAACATCATGCCCTGAAGAAAACATCCAAGGTCAAAATCAGCTATGCGCCAAAAATGACTGGTAAATATATGATCAGCGCTGTCGTCTTCGATGAAGCAGGCAATGAACTGGACTCAGAAAGCAAATCTGTAATGGTAATACTGAAGGATGATGCAAAGCGCCATGAACGTGAAAAAGACCATGAACGCAAGAAGGACCATAAGCGTAAACATGATCGTAAACATGATCGCAAACACCACCGCGATCATGATCGTGACTGAATTGATAGATCAATCAATTGACCCGCTACTCACACAGTAGAACGGGGAAATAATACCTATCATTTCTTCCTTTGATCATAGCAATAATACCGGCGGCCAACATGTTGCCGCCGGTTTTCTTGTAACTGATCCAAGTAAAAACCTGCAACAAAACCATCCCTTTCCCAGACAGGCATTTCACATCCTTTCTGTAGCTGATTTCATGGTCTTTACACATTGCAATGGTTTACAGACGCTTCAAAGAAAACCAGGCTTCGTATTGTCTTCCTATTGATTTGGAATGCCTTCAGTTGCTCCGGAAAATCTTGTTGATAATTTTGATCACCTTGCCTGCCAACGCAAGAGCTGAAGATAAAATATTGGAGTCTGTCAATATCACCGGAAAACAGGATTTTTCCCTGGTTGATATCCAACTTAACCAGCAATTGACGGTAACTTCATATTCACCTCTCAGCAAGGGAGATTTGTTGCGTATAAAGGTGAAACGCACCGGAACGGCCTTGCAGCTGACAGAATTACCGGCAAATCATCAAACCCTGCCTTGGCGGCCCACCAACAACGTCCCTCTTTATCAGGTTACAGCCGATCTTGCCGACCAGTCTGTAATACTCCGCTTCAAACACCCTGTAAAATACAATGTCAGGGGCGGAACCAATTCGTTCCATATTTTTATCGAAGTCTTTCACGCAAAAGCAAAAGAACGACATCAGACGTTAGAGCTTCCGGTGTCAAATTCACCGGCAATTAAAATCAAGAAATATGCCATCGAAGAAGCACAAGACCCCAGACTGGCGCAAGTTATGCATGAGGCACGAACCGCAATGTTGAAAAAAGATTATTCCCGCGCCGTGCAACTCTATACCAAAGTGGAGCTTGAAGGTCCAGCATCGATCTATGCCAAAGATGCCCTTGAGTATTTAGGCCTTGCCCGTGAATATAAAGGACAAATAGCACATGCGAAAGCAGCCTATAAAAAATATTTGCAACTGTATCCGGAAGGAGAGGATGCGGAGCGTGTCCAACAACGCCTGACCGGAATTCTGACAGCACGAAATGAACCTAGAGGAAAATTAAGAAAAGGCAAATCCACTGCCAACAGCGCTCCAGACCTGCAATGGGATACTTTTGGAAGTGTTTCCCAGTTTTACAACAGAAATGAAATCAAGAGAAACGATAACGACGCTCGCCTCACTCGCTCATCATTACAGAATAACCTCGATCTCAGTAGCAGGCTGCGTATACAGGATTATCAGATCGCAGGTCGGTTTTCCGGATCCTACAATGCCAATTTTGAAACAGCTCTCAACGATGAACAACGTATCAGCACATTCTATCTGGACTTCAATCATCTAACATCCAATACGGCTTTACGCGTAGGCCGGCAGTCACGTAGCACCGGCGGAATTTTGGGGCGATTCGATGGTCTGGTAACCAGCATTCCGGTCATGACAAGTGTCCAGTTAAATCTGGTTGCCGGTTATTCGGTCGAATCATCCAGGGATATTTTTATTAACAATGATGTCTATTTCTATGGCATCAATGCAGATTTGGGTACTTTTTTCAATGCCTGGGACTTCAATGCCTTCTTCATTGAACAGATCAACCATGGCATTCTGGACAGGCGGGCTGTTGGCGGTGAAATCAGATATTTCCATCCCAACCGGTCATTTTTCACCTTTCTTGATTATGATATTCATCATAATGCGTTAAATACCTTTTTATTTACCGGGCAATACGTTTTTCCAGATCGAACTACAGTCAACATTTCCTATGACCACAGAAAATCCCCTCTGTTGACCACCAGAAATGCACTCCAGGGGCAGGGAAGTATAAGGGGAGCCGAATCAGTAGACGATCTGCTGAAATTTTTCAGTGAGGATGAAATCTGGCAACTGGCCAAGGATCGAACGGCTACCAGCAAGTCGCTAAGCGTGGGATTATCGCGCCCTCTCAGCGATAGATTTCAAATTAATGCCGACTTCAGAATGACAAATTTTTCCGCAACACAAACTTCTGGCGGCGTCATGGGCATGGCAAGCAGCGGTGATGAATTTTTTTATTCCACAGACCTCACCGGCAACAGCCTGTTGACCAATGGCGACATCTATGTAGTGGGATTTAGATATAATGATCTTGACAGAGCCAATATCCTGACATTTACATTTAATGGAAGATACCCCATTACCCGGGAGTTGATTGTAAATCCAAGATTCAGGTTCGATCTGCGTAATAATGTGGATGGCACTACCCGATGGGTTTACAGACCTTCAGTCCGGGCAATCTACAGGGTATTCCGATCCCTGCAGTTTGAGGTCGAAATTGGCGGTGATTGGGAAAAACAAGAACGGACAATGCAGGAACGGGCCTTTTCAGATTCTGGTGAATTTGATCGCATCAAGGGTTACTATCTTATTGGTGGCTATCGCCTGGACTTTTAACTATATTCTCAAGGCGTTGAATTACACCACTGTGACCGTTCGTGGCCAATGAGAAACATGTGACACAAGGCAAATGTCAACAGTCCTGACAATGCTTGCCCTCCGTGGAAATTTCCTGTTTACGAACATATACCACAATACTTCTAAAATCAGCACCCTGCACCACATCGAAGGCTACTTCACGACTAAAGTACAGGTATAGATTTGTACCCTGAGCGGAAAAATCCCCTTCATAGACCACTTCAAGCAATGGCGCCAGGCCAACAGGTCTAGGCACTGCCGATTCACGTTTAAACAAGGCGCCAACATCCACCTCGGCAACAGCCAGAGGAAGCAGACTGATCCGCAATAAATCGCCTTCATACAATGGAAAATGATGTTCGTAGCGTAGTGGAAACGTAAATCTGATAGTGATTTCTGATCGATGACCATCATCCCTGACATCCACACTCTCAATAATCCGCCCCCTGACGGGAGCTGATGGCAATACTGGCATGTACAACGCTATATATACCAATAGTGAGAATATCAACAGACCTTTGTTTTTCTTTAGTATAGACATGCAATATACTTACCAACCCCCTCTGTTGGGATCATGTTCAGGGCCATTCCTGAATTTTTTGATGGTTGTAAATGTATTGTCCTCATACTCATGACAGCTTCCAGCACAGTCCGTCAATTCACTGGCGGTATAGAGGATTCTTATTGGCTTGCTGGTTTTCTTGTGTTTCCCAGGTTTAAAATCAGCCGCATGACAACTAGCACAAGCACCCCTGACATTATCATGATTGAAAGTGGTATTGCCCCATGCCTGAGTGTTGTGACAATCTTCACAATTGTTGCCCGTGACTGGATGCCCAGCCGGTTTACCCCGTGCTGTACTACCGTTATGACAAGTCGAACAACTTCCCAATACCGAACCATGATCGACACGGATTACAGGAGTCCAGCTTGTGGTCCGATGACAATCTTCACAAGTATCTGCTGATAAAATATGGCTTGCCGGTTTACCCTGTGCTGTACTGCCATTATGACAGGTTATACAGCCGGCTGAAATACCTCCATGATCCATGACAGCCCCCAACCAAGTAGTTGTCGTATGGCAATCGTCGCAGTTGCTGCCACTGGGCACATGATTGACCGGCTTGCCCAGGGCGATACTGCCGTTGTGGCAGGTCGAGCAGCTGCCCAGTACCGCGCTGTGATCGACACGCAGTACCGG
>JAJRWJ010000327.1 GCA_024276805.1 Gammaproteobacteria bacterium | reverse complement strand
GCCCAGAATCCGCTGTATCCCGTGTATCAGGACAAAATAACGGAAAACTCCCGGCAGTCTGCGGCATCGCTGCAATGGATCGATTTTCCGGAGGCTGAAGCCGCTATCGGAGATCGTGGTAAGGGCTTCCATTTCGACAATGAAACGCCACGGCACCTGGCGCTTATCCCGGCTTTTTCCCTGGCGAACCGGCCGGTGACCAATGGTGAGTATCTGCAGTTTATCGATGCTGGCGGTTATCAAAACCCGCTGTTGTGGCTGTCCGATGGCTGGACCATCAACCAGAAAGAATCCTGGCAGGCGCCCCTGTACTGGCGGAAAGCAGACGATAACTGGTATTACATGACCCTGAACGGCCTGTTGCCCATCGATTGCCATCAGCCGGTCTGTCATGTCAGTTACTATGAGGCCAATGCCTATGCCACCTGGGCCGGGAAACGCCTGCCTACGGAAATGGAATGGGAATACAGCGCCGATGAAAGCCGGATTGCTGCCGGGAATTTTATGGAATCTGGCTGTTTTCATCCCCGTTCTGCGGCAGGCGATGGCATGCTGCAACAGTTCGGTGATGTCTGGGAATGGACGCAGAGCCCTTACACGCCCTATCCTGGCTACCGCCCGGCGCCGGGAGCGGTCGGTGAATACAATGGCAAGTTCATGTGCAACCAGATGGTGTTGCGTGGCGGTTCCTGCGCCACCCCGGCCGGACATATACGAAAAACCTACCGCAATTTCTTTTATCCGCACAACCGCTGGCAGTTCATGGGTTTCCGTCTGGCGGATGATCGATGAACAGACATCCACATGTACACTTTCATGACCTGCAGATGCCGGCCAGTGATTTTCGCCAGGATATACTGACTGGCCTGCAGGCAGAACAGAAGCACATCGCGCCGAAATACTTCTACGATGCCGAGGGCTCCAGGCTGTTCGAACAGATCTGCACGCTTCCTGAATATTATCTTACGCGTACCGAAATCGGTCTGCTGAAAGACCATGGTCCGGAAATCGCCGCCAGTTTAGGTCAGAATGTGACGCTGCTGGAACTGGGCAGCGGCAGCAGTGTCAAAATCAGGCTGCTGCTCGATGCGCTACGGCCCTTGCTGTACGTGCCGGTGGATATTTCCCGGGAGCATCTGCTGCAATCGGCAAAGTCCCTGGCGGAAGATTTTCCCTGGCTCACCGTACATGCCATTTGCGGGGACTATGCGGCCTCCTGGGAGTGGCCTGTTCAGGCATTGCCGGACAGCCGCCGTATCGCCTATTTTCCCGGTTCCAGCATTGGTAATTCCACGCCGCGGCAAGCCCTGAAGCTGCTCGGACGCATAGCCGCCTTGCTGGGCGATGGCGGCGGCCTGCTGATTGGCGTCGACCTGATCAAGGACCGGGAGATTCTGGAGGCCGCCTACAACGACAGCCAGGGAGTGACGGCCAGGTTCAACAAAAACCTTCTGGCGCGTCTGAATCGTGAGTTGCATGCCGATTTCAAGCTGGAGCACTTTCAGCACCAGGCATTTTACAATGCCGTTGAGCAGCGCATTGAAATGCATCTGCTCAGCGACCGCGAACAGACGGTGCATGTGGCGGATGAGATCATCCGCTTCCGCAGCGGTGAAACCATTCATACCGAAAATTCCTGTAAATACAGTATTTCCGGCTTCCGGCAGCTGGCCCGCCAGGCAGGCTTCGAGCCTCGTGAAGTATGGACCGATGCCGATAAATTGTTCTGCATTCATTATCTGCAAGTGCAAAAATAACCGATACTTTCACCTTCGCCTTTGCAGTCTGATCACAGCACTCATTTTATTGAAAACAATGCAAGTCCTTCTCTATAACGAACTCAATGCCAAAGCCATTACCGGCCTGAACAAGCTCATCGGCTTTTTGGAAGGTGATGATTTCCGCTCGGCGGATGTCAAAAAAGTGGACGATAACCTTTATCGCGCCCGATTGAACCGCAATGACCGGATTCTGTTTTCCATATACAGACATCAGGGGCAGAGTTACGCCTTGCTGTTGGAATACATTAAAAACCATGCCTATGAGAAGTCCCGTTTTCTCAGGCACGCGACCACAGTGGATGAAAACAAAAT
Organism: Gammaproteobacteria bacterium; assembly: GCA_024276805.1. Classification (GTDB taxonomy): domain Bacteria; phylum Pseudomonadota; class Gammaproteobacteria; order Methylococcales; family Methylomonadaceae; genus JANEMG01. The sequence continues at coordinate 2,800 of JAJRWJ010000327.1, read as the reverse complement.
ACCGCAGGTCGACACGCTGGCGGAAGTCAACGAAGTCCCTCTGGTCTATGTGAACCCGCATCACCAGACCTTCAATCTGCTGGACAAGATCATCTCCTTTGATGACAGCCAGCAAGCTGTTTATACGCTGCAGCCGCCACTGGTTATTATTGGTTCAGCTGGCAGCGGCAAAACCGCCTTGACCCTGGAAAAAATGAAACAGACCGTCGGTGATGTTCTGTATGTCACCCAGTCGGCCTATCTGGTCAAAAACTCACGCGATTTATATTACGCGCACGGCTATGAAAACGAAGATCAGCAGGTTGATTTTTTGTCCTTTCAGGAATATCTGGAAAGCATCCATGTGCCGGAAGGCAAAGCGGTGGACTTCCAGCGTTTCCAGCAATGGTTCAGCCGCTATCGACAGGGCAGCCAGCTGAAAGATGCGCATAAACTGTTTGAGGAATTTCGCGGCGTCATTACCGGTCCCGCCACCGATAAAAGCTGGCTGAGCCGGGAGGATTACCTCAATCTGGGGGTCAGGGAATCGATCTTTCTGCGGGAAGAGCGGGATGCCGTGTACAACATCTTTGAAAAATACCTGGATTTTCTGCGGGACAACAAGCTCTATGACAGTAATATCATCAGCCATCAGTATCTGCCGAAGATACAGCCACGCTATGATTTTGTCGTGGTCGATGAGGTTCAGGATTTGACCAATATCCAGCTGTATGCTGTCATCAAGGCATTGCATCACCCCCATGATTTTATTTTGTGCGGTGATTCCAACCAGATCGTACACCCCAACTTCTTTTCCTGGTCGAAGCTGAAAAGCCTGTTTTATACCAAGGATGAGCTCAATCGTGCGGATCAGTTGATCCGCATTTTAAACAACAATTACCGCAATTCGCCGCAAGTCACCGAGATCGCCAACAAGATCCTGAAAATCAAAAACAACCGTTTCGGCTCCATCGACAAGGAAAGTCATTATCTGGTGAAAAGCATCGGGCATACCCAGGGCGAAGTGGTTTTTCTGCAGGACAACGCGCACATCAGACAGGAGCTGGACAAGAAAACCAAAGCCTCCACACGTTTTGCCGTGATCGTCATGAATGTCGAACAAAAACCCGCGGCGCAGAAGCATTTCAGCACGCCATTGGTGTTTACCATACAGGAGGCCAAAGGGCTGGAATATGACAATATCATTCTGTACAACTTCCTGTCCCAGGAAGAACAGCGCTACCGGGAAATAAGCAAAGGCGTCACCGCCGAAGACCTGGAACGTGACATTGCCTTTTCCCGGGCGAAGGACAAAACCGACAAGTCGCTGGAAATCTACAAATTCTATATCAATTCCCTGTATGTGGCGTTGACCCGCGCAGTAAAAAATCTGTACTGGATCGAGAGCACTCCGGAACAGCGGATTCTTAAATTGTTGGGCCTGCAGAATGCCAGCGCGACTCTGCAGTTGGCCGACAGTAATTCCAGCCTGGACGATTGGCGGCAGGAGGCGCATAAACTGGAACTACAGGGTAAGCAGGAACAGGCCGAACGCATCCGGGAGGAAATTCTCAAGCAAAAAACACCGGCTTGGCGGATTATTACCGGAGAAGCGCTGCAAGTGCTCAAGCACAGGGCCCTGGAGGAGAACAACAAAAAAGCCAAACTGGAATTGTTTGAATATGCACTGGTGTATGAAGATCGCCAGTTACTCAATGCGCTGGTCAAGGCGGACTTCAAACCGGCACTCAATCCTGACAAGGGTTTGCAGTTGCTGCAGCAAAAACATTACGCCATCTACAATTTTAAAAAACCCGATGCGGTGCTAAAGCAAACCAGCCTGTACGGGCCGGATTTTCGCAACCTGTTCAACCAGACACCGTTGATGGTTGCCGCATGGACTGGTAATGCAGCGGTCATAGAGTCTCTGATCGAACAGGGGGCGGATACCGAAAAAGTCGACGAGAATGGTCTGACCGCTTTCCAGATAGCCCTGTCTCAAGCTGGCCGCGATGCCAACTACGCGCGAAAAAAGCTTGCCGCTATTTACGACAACCTGGAACCGACCAGTATGAGCATCAAAGTCAGTGGCCGTCTGATCAAGCTGGACAAGCGGCAAATGGAATTTTTTATGTTGAATATGATGATAGCGCTGTTTTATCGCGTTTTACCCAGAAAAATAATCTATTTTGGCGGAACTTTCTCCACCCAGGATTTTATCGATGCCCTTGAACACATGCCCGGTAATGTCATCCTGGAACGCAGGAAAAAACGCGCCTATCTGTCCAGTATTTTGTCGAAAAATGAGATTGACCGGGACGGCAGGCATAATCGCAAACTGTTCTACCGGCTCAAGCGGGGTTACTATCTGTTCAATCCTGATCTGTCTGTCAAGGTCGAAGGCGAATGGATCAATATTTATGACTTGCTATCCCTCGACAAACTGACCTTCAGTCATAAACACGACGACCGGTGGTGGCTTGAAGAAGGTAATGAAAGGGCGGAGGAAATAATGGAATACAATAAAAAATTATTCAAGGAGAAGATAGCCAAAAAACGCGCCGAGCTTGAGCGCATTGAAGAGTAAAAGACAAGGACACTGAGGTTTCTATTCTTCCCCGCGGTATACGTCACTGGCGTTAAGCCAAGCAAAAAAAACAGCTCAGGTTGGCACTGGCGTATGTAAATATTCGGTAAACCCACCTTTACAATTAAAATAGTACGGGACACATGGATCATTATGCTGTATAAAGAAGCGCATGGAAAGCACCCGTCAAGAAATAGCCTCATCACCTGCAACGCCAGGAGAACGCGTTTCGAG
>JAJRWJ010000326.1 GCA_024276805.1 Gammaproteobacteria bacterium | reverse complement strand
GATGGCGACTGGCTGGGTCCGGGCTGGGTGCGCATCGTCCGCGCCAGTGACAGCAAGACCGGAATTTTGCAGCGGGAGAAACAGCTGCGGTCATTGAAACATGCCCAGGCAGAGCGGCAGGAACGTATCCAGCAGGCCGAAGGTCAGCTGGAAGATGCGGAAAATGCGCTCCGCGAGGCAGAATCCGGACATGACGGCCTGCGCCAGCAGGATAAACTGCTGGCTGCTGAATTTGCAGCCATGAATTCCCGGTTCAGCACGCAAAGCGCCAGACTGGAACAGCAGCAGCGGCGTCTGAAACAGATCGACGAGGAAATGGCGGACATCGGTCAGGCCATCGAGGAAAATACCGAACAGTTGGCGGAAGCGGCGTTGCTCAAGGAGCAGGCCGGCGGCGCGCTGGCAGAATTGCAAATCGGCCAGCATGACCTGGAAAAGACCAACCAGGAACTGCAGGCGGAACAGCTGCGGGCCGACCAGCAGTTGCAGCAGGCACGACAGCAGGTGCATACACTGCAGGCCCGCATCGAGTCTTTGCAGGCCTCGGAAACGCTGATTCACAAACAACAGGACCGCCTGCAACAGCAGCATCGCCAGGCATTGGACAGAATCGCAGACCTGCAACAGAAGCTGCAGCGCTCGGCAGGGCCGATACAGGATGAAGAACAGCAGTTGCAGCAGTTGCAGGAAAGTAAATTGCAGCTGGAAGAAGTGTTGAAAAAAGCCCGGGACGAACAGCAAGACATCGAATCCGGACTGACCAGTCTGAACGATGAGCATGCCCGGGTACAGCGGGAAATGGAAAAACAGAAGGCGTTACTGGATAAAATCCGCTTTCAGCAGCAGGAAAGCGATGTCCGTCGGCAGACCGTCGTCGAACAGCTCGAGGAAATCGACGTCGATGCCGGGCAGGTGCTGGAAAACCTGCCGGAAGATGCCGATGAGCAGCGATGGAAGCAACGTGTCGAACAACTGGCCCGGCAGATCGAACGGTTGGGTACGATCAACCTGACTGCCATCGAGGAATACCAGGCACAATCGGAAAGAATGGATTTTCTCAACGAACAGCACCAGGATCTGCTCAGCTCATTGAATGCACTGGATCAGGCGATCGGCAAGATCGACAAGGAAAGCCGGCGGCGCTTCAAGGAAACCTTCGACAAAATCAATGCCGGCCTGCAGGAAAAGTTTCCCAAATTATTCGGCGGAGGCCAGGCCTATCTGGAATTGACCGATCATGACCTGCTGGAAGCGGGGGTCAATATCATTGCCAGGCCGCCTGGGAAACGCAACAGTTCCATCCATTTGCTCTCCGGAGGGGAAAAGGCGCTGACCGCGGTGGCGCTGGTGTTTTCCATTTTTGAACTCAATCCGGCGCCATTCTGCCTGCTCGATGAAGTCGATGCGCCGCTGGATGACTCCAATGTTGGCAGGTTTTCGAAAATGGTCGAGGAAATGTCGGAAACCGTGCAGTTCCTGTTTATTTCGCACAACAAGATCACCATGGAAATTGCCCAGCAGCTGGCCGGGGTGACCATGAAGGAGCCTGGCGTTTCACGCATGGTGGCAGTGGATATCGAAGAAGCAATGTATATGGCAGAGGCAGATGGATAGAGATTTATTGAGAATCGTGATTGTTGCGCTGGGTGCGCTGGTGATCGTCGGCATGTGGCTGTGGCATGTGTTGAAGCACAAAAAAGTACGCCGCCACAGAGGCTTTTTTCAGGATGACGATCTCCTGGACGGCATCGATGAATCGCTGGTGATCAAAGGCGGTGACGACGATTTCGAGATCGTGCCGCTGGGATCCGCCATCGACGATGCTCCTGTACTACCAGGCGATGATACACCGACCGGTTCCCGGATCAAGGCGGAGCCATCGCTATCGGGATTGCCGAAGATCATACAGTTCAGTATCGTCTCGCGCGCCGAGGATGGCTTCAATGGCATGGATCTGGTAACCGCGTTCGATGCCGTGGGCCTGCGCTATGCCGATATAAAAATTTTTGAGCGCGTCGACAGCAGCAACCTGGTGGATTTTGGTGTCGCCAGTATGGTGCCGCCCGGAACCTTTCCGGAAAGCGATCTGGAATCATTCAATTGTCCGGGCATCGTGTTGTTCATGCAGCCGCGGGAAGTCGACGATCCCGTGGCGGTATTCGACGATTTTATCGACACGATGCGCCGCCTGTCCTCGAAACTGGACGGCGTCGAATGGGATGAAACCCGGCAGCCGCTGAGCGAGGCGAAAATTCAGCATCTGCGCGAACAAATGGCGCGGCGATAGCCGGCGCTGCAGACTGACTCATGCGGAATGGGATCGGACAGCTCCTTATTCAGCAGAATTCGGCTGCCGCCGTCCCGGTACCCGATCCTGATTGCATAGACAAACCATGCTGAACGACAGACAAATCGAAATTCTGCAACGCGCAGGCCTCGACGATAGCACCATGACCGCAGAGCAGATCTCCCGCATAGCCGCTGCGGAGGATCCCGGTACTCTCGACGATGCGCAGCTGATCGAATTCATCGAAATCGCCAATGCCCTGTACCGCGGCGGGGAACAGATTATTTCAGACCATGTCTATGACCATGTCTTTCTCGCCGAGCTGCAGCGGCGTCAGCCCCGGCATCCCTTTCTGCATCACGTCGAACCGGAAGCGGCATTTTCCGGCAAGACCATTCCGCTGCCGGAAAAAATGCTCTCCACGGAAAAAGCCTATACGCTGCAAAGCATCGAAAAATGGCTGGCGCGCGTGGAGAAGGCCGCACAACAGATGCATCTGGATTTTACCCGGCTGCAATTCCGGGTGACCCCGAAACTGGATGGTTTCGCTGCCTATGACGACGGCAGATTGTTGTATACGCGCGGCGACGGGCGCAAGGGGACAGACATTTCCCGGGTCTTCGAACGCGGCTTGAACGTGGCCGGCAACGGCCGCAGAGGGCAGGGTGCAGGCGAAATCGTCGTCAATCAGCATTACTTCGCCGAACATCTTGCCGGTCGCTTCGAAAATGCAAGAAATTTTCAGGCCAGCATCATCAAGGAAAAGCAGCTGGACGATCTGGTGTTGCAGGCGATACAGGACAAGGCCGCGGTATTCTATCCCTTCGCCCAGCTGCCCAGTTGGCAGGGGAGCGCCGCCGAACTGCTGGAAAATTTTACCGAGATCGTTGCCGATGTGCGGGAAACTGTCGATTACGATGTCGACGGTGTGGTCATCGAAGTGACAGACCCGGAATTGCAACAATATATGGGCAGCACGCGGCATCATCACCGCTGGCAGATAGCCTTCAAAAGCAATGCCGAAATGGCGCAAGTCAAGGTACTGCGCGTGATCGCGCAAACCTCGCGCTCCGGGCGTGTCAATCCGGTCGTCGAACTGCAGCCGGTGCGCCTGAGCGGGGCCATGATCAGCCGGGCAACGGCGCATCACTACGGAATGGTGAGAGAGTTGGGCATCGGCCCCGGCACACTCATCGAGCTGACCCGCAGCGGTGAGGTGATTCCAAAAATTGAGCGCGTGCTGCAAGCGGCGGAACCCGAGATCCCTGAATACTGCCCCAGCTGCAGGAGCAGGCTGGTCTGGGACGGCGATTATCTGTATTGCATGAACAGCGCGCATTGTCCGGCGCAGATCGAACACACCATCGAGCATTTTTTCAAGACCCTGGGCAATGTCGATGGCTTCGGGCAGAAAACCGTGGCAAAGCTGCACCAGTCGGGTATCAGTTCCGTCTACGAGATTTATCAGCTGGATATGAAACAGTTGCAGAACTTCGGTTTTGGCGAGAAAACCGCCCGCAACCTGCTGGATCAGCTGCAGCGCAGCAGAACCGAAGCGGTTGAGGACTGGCGTTTTCTGGGCGCGTTTGGCATACACCGCATGGGTCTTGGCAATTGTGAACGCCTGTTGCAGCATTATCGACTGGCGGACATTTTTACTCTGTCGGAACAGGATATTATCGAAGTAGAAGGCTTTGCCGAAAAAACCGCCAGCGCCGTGGTGGCCAGCCTGAAGGAAATACACGATGAATTTCAGCGTATCCTCGCTCTGGGCTTCAATCTGATTATCACTCCGTTGCACAGCGCATCACGGGAGCAGAAAAAAACCAGCCTCCTGGCTGGCAAGAGTATCGTTTTCACCGGCACCATGCAGCGGGCGAAAAGAGACGATTTGAAGAAGCAGGCCAAGCAGTTGGGCGCCAGGGTCGGCAATGCCATTACCGGAAAAACCGATTATCTGGTAGTGGGCGAGAAGCCGGGTTCGAGCAAAATCAGCGCGGCCCGGGAAAAAGGCGTCACGGTACTGACCGAAGAGCAGTATTACGCTATGCTTGAAGCTGAAGATCATCAGCAGTCTTCCGGCGATGTCAGATAATTTCTGATTAAAAATTTTAAAACTGCTAAGATTACTAAAAATAATGTACGGTATTAGGTTATTTTTCAATGGCTTTTCTTATCTTCCTCAAGTTTTACGAAATTATCAAGCCAAGCAATGCAGGCCGGATAAGCGCAGCGCATCCGGAAAAAAGACTGTAACCCATTATATCGGGGATATATTTTGCAAGATGATTTGACGACTGATCTGTCCATACTGGAAAGCCATCTGGATGGCATGTTGGGCAGGATTCATGAAAACAGCCTGACTTTGCGCCGCTTTCAACTGTTCGAGAAGAAACTGCTGTCGCTCAATTCCCTGTCGGAAATGGTGGAACTGATTCTGACCGATGCCCGGGAGTTTTTCGATCTCGATGTGATCAGCTTCTGTCTGATCGATGAAAAACAGGAACTGGCCGGTTATCTCGCCGAAGACGGTTACAAGGCATCCAGCCATCCGGGACTGGTTTTTCTGCGGGACAAGGAGTTGTTGAGAGCAACCTTCGGCTTTGCCATACTACCCTACCTGGGAGCCTGGAAAAGCGCCAAGTGCGCGGAGTTTTTCCCCAACCTGGAGAAAAAAATCGCCAGCGTGGCAATCATCCCGCTGACCCGGCGGGGCAAGTATCTGGGCTCGTTGAACCTGGGCAGTTTCGATCCGGTCCGCTTTGTCGATAGCATGGCCACGGATTTTGTCGAACACATGGCGTCCGTGGTGAGTATGTGCCTGGAAAACCATCTCAATTTCGAAATACTCAGAAGAACCAGCCTGATGGACACCCTGACCGGCGTCAACAACCGGCGTTTTTTGGAGCAGCGTCTGGGTGAGGAAATCGACCGCTCACAGCGCAGTGCCGAACCCCTGACCTGTTTTTTTCTGGATATCGATTTCTTCAAGGCGGTCAATGACCGGCATGGCCATCAGATCGGCGATCAGGTTTTGGCGCTGGTGGCACAAACCGTGCGTGAACAGCTGCGCAACAACGATGTACTGGCCCGCTATGGTGGTGAGGAATTCGTTGCCCTGCTGTCCAATATCGACGAAGTCATCGCAGTCGATATTGCCGAACGTATACGCAGCAAAATCAAAACACTGGAAATCGATTGCGGCGAAGAAAAGCAATTCATCACGATATCCATCGGCGTCGCCACCTATGTCCCCGCTGATGAGGCCATGCATGACACCAAGGAGATCGCCGAAAGTCTGATCCACTGCGCTGACGATGCCTTGTACCAGGCCAAACACAGCGGCCGCGACCGGGTGATCTGCAGTGGCATCATATCCGACAACAGGCAGCGTGCCAGCAAAAAGGCCATCTGAGACTTTTCAGCCAGCCAACTGCGGCTGTTACGAACACTGACGAGATTTACAGCACAGAGAGCACAGAGTCTTCCTGCAAGAAAGAGCGTTATGTAATTGATGGAACAGGCCTGTTCACAAGGAAGCATTGCAAGCCGGAGAGTAAAATTGACG
>JAJRWJ010000325.1 GCA_024276805.1 Gammaproteobacteria bacterium | reverse complement strand
GCCTGCAACACCGCCATGCCGCTTTTTATCGATATTTCCCGCTCTGCGGCGGTGCCGCCCATCAATACCGCAACCCTGCCAAACTCCTGTGGCTGGCTGATTCTTACAGACCCGGTCACAACCGTTCACCGACGATACAGACTTCAGACTGTAATTCGATGCCTTCCCGGTCCGCCACTTGCGTCCTGACATGCGCAATCAACGCCTCGATATCCGCAGCCGTCGCAGTACCGGTGTTGACGATAAAATTGGCATGCTTTTCCGATACACAGGCACCGCCAATGCAAACCCCCTTCAGCCCGGCCTCCTCTATCAGCTTTGCAGCATGGCTGCCAGGCGGATTCTTGAATACCGAGCCACAGGTCGCCTGATTGGTGGGCTGGGTCTTTGCGCGTCTGGCCAACAATGCGCGCATCCTGTCCAGGCCGGCTTCCCTGGACCCCTTCACCAGGCGCAACCGCGCCGCAACGAACCATTCTCTTTCCGGAGTCGGCACCGACCGGTAGGCGATGTCGAAGTCATCGGGTCCGCGTACCGTCGTCCTGCCCGCGGCATCGACCATATCGACACTTTCCACGAACTCCCAGGTTTCGGAACCAAACGCTCCGGCATTCATTTTCAAGGCGCCGCCCATGGTGCCCGGAATACCGACCAGAAATTCGGCGCCAGCCAGACCGGCATCGGCGCAGAATCTGGCGACATGGGCGCAGGGCACACCGGCTTCTACATACACCAGTTCGTCTTCCAGCATGGTCATTTCCTTCAGTCTGCCGCGGGTATAGATCACCGTTCCGCGTATGCCGCCATCCCTGATCAGCAGGTTGCTTCCCAAACCTATCCAGAAAACCGGTTCCATAGCCGGCAACGTCGCCAGGAACTGCTGCAAATCGTCCCGGTCGGCAGGAAAATACAGTTGCCGCGCCGGGCCGCCGACCCGCCAGGTGGTGTATTTTCGCAATGGCTCCTGTTTGAGCAGACGACCTTTCAATGCCATGGTTTTCTGTTTTGTATTCGTTTAGATTGCATGTCTATGTTGTCAGCCAGGATTGCAGTTGTTCCGGCAGCCCGGCCGCAATTTGCCCGACATTACCGGCGCCCAGCGTCAGCACGACATCATCGGGCTGCACAATACCGGCCAGTATTTTCCCCAGATCCTCATGGTGTTCCACAAACACCGGATCGACTTGCCCGCGCAGTCGTATGCTGCGGCTCAGGGCCCGGGAGTCCGCGCCGGCGATCGGCGCCTCTCCGGCGCTATAGATATCCAGCAAAATCAATACATCCACCGTCGACAGCACCTGCACGAAATCCTCGAACAAATCCCGGGTACGCGAATAACGGTGCGGCTGAAAAATCACCACCGCCCGACGCTCGGGCCAGGCCTGGCGCAGCGCCTCCAGCGTCGCGGCGATCTCCCGTGGATGGTGTCCGTAATCATCGACAAAGGTCAGACTGCCCCCACCATACGCCACCTCGGCATTGATCTGGAAGCGCCTGGCCACCCCCTTGAATGCCGACAGACTCTTGACCATGGCCTGATCCGAGACATCCAGACTGGTCGCCACGGCAATCGCCGCCAGCGCATTGAGCATGTTATGCCAGCCGGGCAGATTCAACGTCACCAGCAGTGGCGCACGGCCATCTCGGCGCTGTACCTGAAAACTGGTCTGCATGCCCTGTTGTCTGATGTCCACCGCCCGGACATCGGCATCCTGATGGGAACCATAGGTAATCACCGGCTTGGAGACTTCCGGCAGGATTTCCCGCACCCCCGCATCGTCCAGACACATGACCGCCAGTCCATAAAAGGGCAGATGATGCAGAAAACCGAGAAAAGTCTCCTTCAAGCGCTGAAAGCTGCCGCCATAGGTTTCCATATGGTCCTGATCGATATTGGTCACGACCGCGATCATCGGCTGCAGATACAGAAATGAAGCATCGCTTTCATCCGCCTCCGCCACCAGATAATGCCCCTGACCCAGCTTGGCATTGGAACCGGCGCTGTTCAGTCTGCCGCCGATCACGAAAGTCGGATCCAGCCCGTCTTCGGCGAGCATGCTGGCGGTCAAGCTGGTGGTGGTGGTCTTGCCATGGGTGCCTGCTATGGCGATACCGAAGCGGAAACGCATCAATTCGGCGAGCATCTCCGCGCGGGGAATCACCGGAATCCTGTGCTGATAGGCTGCATCGACCTCGATATTGGTACGATCGACGGCGCTGGAAACAACCACCACATCGGCGTCTTCGACATATTCCCGGCGATGTCCGATCCTGATGTTCACGCCGGCTTGCACCAGCCTGCGGGTAACCGCTGATTCCCTGATATCCGAACCCGAAACCTGATAGCCCAGATTGGACAACACCTCGGCAATGCCGCTCATGCCGGTCCCCCCGACGCCAACGAAATGTATGCGTTGGATGTTTCCCAGGGTATGATTGGGAATGATTCTGCCTCGATCGTTCATGCGCCGGCCTCTGTGCTGCATACTTCTGCGACAACCTGGGTCGCATCCAGTCTGGCGCAGGATCTCGATGCCCTGGCCATTTCCGCTATGTTTGGCCGGATCTGGCTGATCTGCCGCGCCAATTCGCTACTGTCCAGATCCTGCTGCGCAATCAACACTCCGCCGCCGGCATCGACCAGATAGTTGGCATTGGCAGTCTGATGATCGTCGATCGCCTGTGCGAAGGGCACCAGGATTGCCGGCAGGCCGGCAGCCGCGACTTCACTGACGGTCATCGCACCGGCGCGGCAGATGATCAGATCGGCCCAACGATATATGGCCGCAATATCCTCAATAAAAGCCTCGACATCCGCAGTCACACCCAATACTCTGTATTTTTCCCTGACCCGCTCCAGCATGGCCTCGCCCGTCTGGTGTCGCACCTGCACAGACGGCACCTGGGCCAATGCCTCCGGCACCACCTGATTGAGAATCTGCGCACCCTGACTGCCGCCAAGCACCAGCACATGCAGACTGTCATCACCGTGCGGGCGTTGCTCCCGGGTGATTTTCAGCAACTCTTCACGCAATGGATTGCCGGTGCAAATTGCCGAAGCCCTGCCGGCAAAACTTCCTGGAAAGGCTTCCAGCACGACATTGGCCAGGCGCGCCAGCAGACGATTGGTCGTCCCGGGCACGCGATTCTGTTCATGAATCACCAGCGGTAACCGATAAAATTTTGCCATCAACCCGCCAGGGCCTGCGACAAAGCCCCCCATGCCCAACACCACGTCGGGCCGGCGCCGGCGCAATATCCCGGCTGCCTGAATACAGGCATCGAGCAGCATCAATGGCGCCCGCAGCTTTGCCAGCAACCCCTTGCCGCGCAGGCCGCTGACCGTGACCCAGTCGATGTCGATGCCGTTTTCCGGAACGATGCGGCTTTCCAGGCCCTTTTTCGTTCCCATCCAGCTGACCTGCCAGCCCTGTTCTTTGAGCCGCCGGGCCACTGCCAGTGCTGGAAAAACATGTCCGCCGGTGCCACCGGCCATGATCAGGATGCGCCTGCCCATCGCACCTTCCCCTGTTTCGCCGTCGGCCGTTGCAATGCCAGCGTTTCACTGTGTATGCGAAACAGCAGGGCCAGCGCACAACACATGATGATCATGCTGCCGCCACCATAACTCATCAACGGCAGCGTCAGCCCCTTGGTCGGCAACACTCCCATGTTGACGCCCATGTTGACGAAGGACTGAAAGCCAAACCAGATCGCCAGTCCATAGGCAACGAAGGCGGAAAACTGCTGATCCATGCGCTCCGCTTCACTGGCGATGACCAGGGCCCGCCACAGCAGCAGCGAAAAAAGACCGATGGTCGTCAATACGCCAAGCAGCCCCAATTCCTCGGCAATCACCGAGAACAGAAAATCGGTATGCGCCTCCGGCAGATAGAACAGCTTCTGAATGCCGGCGCCCAGCCCCACCCCCAGCCATTCGCCCCGGCCAAAGGAAATCAATGCCTGCACCAGTTGAAAACCGGTTTTCAAGGGATCCGCCCAGGGGTTGATAAAGGCCGTCACCCGCGCCCAGCGGTAGGGTGAAAAATACACCAGCATCAGCGCCAGCAGCGTCACCAGGGCCAGCAGCAAGAAAAACTGCCAGAGCCG